>JBGSRE010000124.1:0-2795 GCA_041737755.1 Oligoflexus sp. | reverse complement strand
TTGTTAAAGGGAGCCTAACAACTATGAGAATAGAAATCAATATCAAGTATCGCTGCCCTCGTTAAAGCAGCGCCAGAGGCTTTTTACTCAAACGAGAGAGACAATCGCTTTTCCGGAATTATCGCCTTTAAAGAGACCCAGAAAAGCCTCGGGTGTCTGTTCAATCCCATGGTACAAAGTCTCGCGAGATCGCACGCGACCTTCCTTCATCCAAGCGCTCATATCACTGACAAACTGTGGGCCAAGTTTCGCATATTCTGAAACGATAAAGCCCTGGAGAGTCAATCCCAAACCGATAACCTTCATAAGGTTGGAAGGGCCCGCAACTTTGGTTTTAGTATTGTACTGCGAGATCGCACCGCAAAGAACGAGTCGCCCATTTTTCCGCATCACATCGATGGCAGCTTCCAAATGATCGCCCCCAACATTATCGAAATAGACATCGATACCTGCCCCTGAAGCCGCATTCAATTGCTCAGCGATCGGCGCCTTTCGATAATTCAAGACCTCGTCAAAACCAAGCTCATGTTTGAGGTATCGAGCTTTTTCATCGGATCCACAGGAACCAATGACGAAGCAGCCTTTGATTTTGGCGATTTGTCCCACAAGGCTACCGACGGCTCCGGCGGCACCGGAAACAAAGACTCGCTCACCAGCCTTCAGTCGTCCCACTTCCAGGAGTCCTGCATAGGCGGTCAGGCCGGGCATTCCCAAAGCTCCAAGCCAAGTTGAAAGCGGCAGTCCTGGGATCTCTTGAATCTTTCGTCCTTCATTTTCTGGGAGCACAGCCAGTTCCCGCCAGCTATAGAAATGCTCGACCAGATCACCTTCTTGCCACAGCGAAGATTGACTGGCGATGACCTGGCCCAAGGCTCCACCGGTCATGGCTTCGTTCAAGGCAAAAGGCGGGATATAAGACTTGGTATCGTTCATTCGACCCCGCATATAGGGATCCACACTGAGATAAAGATTTTTAACCAGAACCTGAGCCTTTTGAAGTTCCGGCACTTTTGAGCTGACGAGGGCAAAATTATCAAGGGTCGGCTCACTGTCAGGACGAGAGACAAGCTGCCATTCGCGAGAAATCGTCATAAAAAACTCCAGGAATTTACCATTATGGTGACCGAACGAGGTGTAACACAGAATTAGATTGTACGCAATACATCATCAGGAAGCACGAACCTCAAAGTCATTGAAGAAATCATTGCGAGACAAGCGTCAATTCCATTAGAACCTTGTATCAAAACTCTGCCTTTTGGAGAATTTACGTCATGTTGACTTTAAACAGGCTCGCTCTGGGCTGCGTAGCCCTCATCGGGCTGATCCTTTGCCGTCCCCTCTTGCTTTTGGCCGCCGATACCAAGCCTGACTCAGCGCAAGAGCGAGCTACTTATGTGCGCAGTCAATACAGCAAGTTTGAGTTTCGAATCCCTATGCGCGATGGTTCCCGTCTATTTACGGCAGTCTATGCCCCGATTGATGCAAGCCCGAGCAAAACCTATCCGATGATCATGGTCCGAACTCCCTACTCGGTTGGGCCTTACGGACTGGATCGATACAAATCAAGACTAGGACCTTCGATCGAGTTTGAAAAAGAAGGCTATATTTTTGTTTTTCAAGACGTGCGCGGCAAACAAATGTCCGAAGGCAAGTTCATCAACATGACCCCCCATCAGCAGAAGAAAGACGGTAAGGCTGCCTTCGATGAAAGCAGCGACACCTACGATACCATCGACTGGTTGATAAAAAATATCCCGCATAACAATGGCAAAATTGGCCAATGGGGAATTTCTTACCCTGGATTCTATGCATCGGCCGGTGCCATCAATTCTCATCCAGCCCTGAAGGCTGTGTCCCCTCAAGCTCCTATCGCCGATTGGTGGCGGGGCGATGATATGCACCGCAATGGAGCTTTCAATGTGCAACTGGCGTTCACTTTTTTCAAAGACTTTGGCCGTCCCCGAACCGAGCTTTGGGACGAGGAAGAGCCAAAAAAATTCGACTACGGAACTCCCGATGCCTACCAATTCTTTTTGGAACTCGGACCGCTGTCGCAGGTCAACGCCAAATACTTGAAAAACGAAATTCCCTTTTGGAATGAGGTCGCCGCTCATCCCAATTACGATTTATTTTGGCAGGAACGTAATATCCTCCCCCATCTCAAGCAGATTAAAGCAGCCGTGATGACCGTTGGAGGTTGGTATGATACCGAAGATCTCTACGGTCCTCTCGAGACCTACAAGGCGATTGAAAAACAGAATCCTGGCATCAAAAATTCTTTAGTTATTGGCCCCTGGGTCCATGGCGGCTGGCAAAGAACAGGGGGCGAATCGGTGGGTGACAGTGATTTTGGTTTTAAGACTTCAGAAACCTTTCAAAAAGCGGAACAGGCTTTTTTCAAACACCACCTCAAAGCCGGCCCCGATCCGAAGCTACCTGAGGCTATGGTGTTCGAAACCGGTGCCAATCGGTGGCGCAATTTCGATCAGTGGCCGCCCAAAGGCACCAAAAAGCAGATCCTCTATTTCAGAGGTAGCAATCGCCTAGACCAGCAGGCCGAAAGCCAAAAGAAGCCTTTATTTGATGAGTACCCGAGTGATCCGGCAAAGCCTGTTCCTTACACGACAGAAGTGACCAATCGCTGGAGCAGTGCTTACACCGGTGCCGATCAAAGATTCGCGGCACAGAGGCCCGATGTGCTAGTCTATCAAACCGATATCCTCAAAGAAGATTTGACCATTGCCGGCTCCATTGAGCCGGATCTTTGGTTTGCCACCACGGGTAGCGATGCTGAT
>JBGSRE010000098.1:0-1601 GCA_041737755.1 Oligoflexus sp. | reverse complement strand
CATGGAGGCGGAACGATCATGTTCCAAGCGTAATCCCCTTTCCTGACCGCGCCTAAACTGCTCGGTAAAGAGCGGAAATGCAAGCGTTATTTTCAATGGGCAGTCTGGGACCGGAATGCTATGAACGTCAAAGCGACTCTTGTGAGAACCCACAGACGAGTTTGCTTTTCATCGCGGCCTTGACTATCGGACTTTGAACTCAATTGAAGGAGCAGAGAACTTTGAAAAACCTAACCGAACATCTGGCCAATTACGCTTCCTATCATCGAGACCGGCGCAACATAGCCACGCATTTTATCGGCATTCCTATGATACTCTTTGCCGTTGTGGTCCTCCTGTCCCGTCCCCAATGGATGATCGATAGCGCCTTGCCGCTCAGTCCTGCCCTGTTTTTTGCTATTTTAAGCGGACTCTTTTATCTGAAGCTTGATATTCCATTGGGTCTTTTGATGTGCATCATTCTCGGTGCTTGTCTGAAATTTGCGGCACCCATAGCCGCAGCTTCGACTTTCATCTGGCTTGGCTGGGGGCTCGGCCTCTTCGTCGTTGGTTGGATTTTTCAATCTCTGGGACACATTTGGGAAGGCAAAAAACCGGCGTTTTTGGATGATGTGATGGGCTTGATTATTGGCCCTCTGTTTGTGACGACAGAATTGGTGTTCGCCATGGGAGGCCGAACCGAGCTGCTCGCAGAAATAGAAAAACGGGTTGGAAAAACTCGTAACGGTAGAGATTAGAATCGGATACCAAATTCCAAACCCACAAGTGGCAGAGCCATTCGCTCAAATTTACTCAGCTCGCGAAGAACTTTACTTCGAATAAGTTCTTCCTGCACATCGAGTGCACCTTCGACGTTGTCGGCGGAAGTATCGGCACTATCACTGGCCCGCAAATTGAGAATGCGCAGCTGACTGAGCACTTGGGACCGAGCCCGCAATGGTTTAACCAAGCCCATGGACCAACCCCAAAAGAGAGCTTCACTGGACCATCTTTGGCCAATGACGGAACGCAAGAGCTCCTGTTCTGTTCGGCTGGAAAGATCGGCGGAAAATCGGGTGTTACTCAATACCTCGCTGGATCCGTCTTCAAACATCAAAGCACTTTCCACATGGCTCTTTATACGGAGCTGACGATAGCCAAAACCTAGCCCTAGATAAAAAGAACCCGCCCAGGGATGCCATTCGCCACTGATCGACCAATGTGATCCAAATTCAACATCAAAAGGCAGAGTCAACTGCGGGCTGCGGATGGCAAAGCCATCCTGTTCCACAAGTTTCTTGCCAGGCACTTCCACATCGACGTGAATGGGTTGGGCGGGGGCATAGGCTGCCAGAAGACTCAGATTTTTGCTGATATCCCAGGCCACGATACCACTGGTAAATTCAGGAAAACTGGCCATAACTCCCAGGCGGAGATTTGGCGACCGAGTTTCATCGCTTGATCGGGTCTGAGCCGAGGCCTGCTCTTTCGCCTTCGCTTTAGCCAATCCCGTGGGCTCGGTTGCTAACCAAAGGCACACCGATAAACCGAAAATTTTCCATGGAGTCAGCATTGCACAATCCTTGAGCAGGAGGGGTTTGACAGAAACCCCTCAATCTTTT
>JBGSRE010000012.1:0-8511 GCA_041737755.1 Oligoflexus sp. | reverse complement strand
ACCACAGCAGCAGCATGGAGAGGACTCGAATCATGAATATCCACTTGGGTGTAATTTCGCGAGCGTTCCCCCCATTATAGGGTGGGTTAGAAAAGCTGTGCAATGCCTCGTCCGAATGGATGATAAAAACATCTTAATTTTGATCATTTTGCAGTAATCCACAAAAAGTCAAGTGATTATGAGCAATCCTGGTCCTGTGGCTTGGCTCCGGATGGTTTAGAAAGCTTGAGTGCACCGGTGTACCTCTTGATTTACTTGTAGAAGCTGAAACGGAGTTGAAAATTATGAACTTGAAAGTCACTGGACCTACCATCAGACCTAAACCTTGGCTGAAAATCGTCCTGGCCCTCGGCAGTCTTTATGCCTGCCAACCAGCAAGCCAAATCGAAAACCTTCGTCATGGTATTCCAAAAAGCATCGTTCCAGGTAGCTATAAGCTGAGTGTTGCGGCAGAAGCACAGGATGAGGAATCGCTTAAAAACCTAAACACGCAAACGGAGTCGATCGCTCGCGATCTGGGTTGCGGCTTTGGCGGAATAGAAGCTTTGGTTTGGGAGCCTGCGGCGATTTCTGTCGATCTGGCCTCGAGCTATCAGTTGAAGCTCACAGACTGTGAACAGACCGAAGATCAGGTCATAGAAACCCTCCAAAAACTTCAGACAGTGCCGAACGTCAAGGAAGTGGAAGCGGAAGCTTCTATTCAATTGGCTTGGACCGACAATGACCCTCTCAAAGCTCGTCAGTATCACCACGCTAATATCAAGCGTGATGCAGCCTGTGACCGCTTGGGTGGCAAACCCGGCCAGCCTGTTATTGTTGCCGTTGTCGATTCCGGAGTGGATGGACAGCATCCTGACCTTAACACGCAATTGCTTCGCGATGCCAACGGCCAGGTGATTGGAGCCAACTTTGTTGGCAAAGGTGCTAACGGTTCTCCAGATTCGAATTGGGCCGATCAAAATAGCCACGGAACTCATGTTGCTGGTCTGGTTGCTTCGGCTGGTAACAACGGTACTGGTGGTGTGGGTGTGGCTTCCTGCGCCAACGTCAAGATCATGCCTGTTCGGGTGATGAACGCCCGAGGTCAAGGTTCTTCGATTGAAATCGATCGTGGTGTGCAATGGGCGGCTGCTCGCGGCGCTGATATCATCAACCTCTCATTGGGTGGCAATAATTACTTTGCTCAGCCCAAGACGATTCATCCCAGCGCTCTCTACTCGGATTTGGCCAGCAAAGGCGTTATTGTTTTTGCTGCAGCCGGCAATGATGGGATGAAATTGGGATCCAACGCTAACGGTCGTGGCTATGCCTATAGCTATCCTGCTTCTTACGAGAATGTGATCTCGGTTGCAGCAAGCAACGCCAGAGATGAAATCACGGGTTTCTCTAATCGTGGAGCGACAGTCGATATCGCAGCTCCTGGTGATAAGGATGTGTCGACGGTTCCCGGTGGTGGTTATGAGGCTATGAGCGGAACTTCCATGGCCAGTCCCGTCGCTGCTGGTGCCTATGCTTTGGCCTTAAGTGCTTCACGCCTGTCGGGCAAGGATCGTCTTCTGCACAAGGAAGTGATGCCGCTTTTGATGCAAGCCATCGTTAGCAACCGATATGCGAAGTCGGATGTGACATCGGGGGGATTGTTGGATGCCGCTCTTCTTACCGACTTGATGCTGAAGGGTCGAGCGCCCGCTCCAGAAATCCCAACACCTACGCCTACGCCGACACCAACAGAACCTCGGCCTGAGCAGCCTACTCCTGCTCAACCGGCTCCAGCCACCATGAGTTTTGTTGGTCTGAAGTCTGGACAGGTCCTGTGGAGGGCAAGCAGCTTTGCTCTTGCTGGCTGGCCGCAAGGCAAGACGGCTCGTATCTATCTCTATTGGGTCACCCCTGGCGATCCAACACCCTACTCCTTTGCAACATTGGATCGGAGCGATCTTGATACCACTGGTAAGTATGTGAAGACCTCGGATCTATACTATCTCTATGGCCGAGGCACCCTGGTCGCTGAAGCGGTCGATACCGCTGGCAAGCAGTTGGAAACTATTAAGCTCAGTCTCATCGGTCGCTGATCCTACCTAGTGAGCTTACAGTGAGGGAATCACTTCCTTTATTGTAAGCTTTCGCCTTTTCTACCTAATCATTTGGACTATCCTGCAAAGGCAATTTTTTGAATGGATTGCCAAACTCTTTCGCTAACCCTCAGTAAGTCATAGCCAATACAAAAACTCACCCCAGAGGCTAAAGAATTTCGGTTCTTTGCCGATATTAACCCATAGCTTTTTGTTACTTCTTCAGACTCTCAAGACAAGGGGTTAGGGAATTATGAAACACTTTGCATCAGGATTATTGGTGACGTTGCTCTTGAGTATGCCAGCATTTAGTGCGGGCACCGACGACCTCTCCAAGGCGAAAGCCCAAGTGGCTTTTGTATTCAAGCGTTTGGCTGGTGTTCCCGCCCTTTCTCAGGACGTGGACACATGGGCAGCAGGACTTATGGCTGCTCCCGATAAGGCCGTTTATCTGAACGATATTGTTGCGAAAGCAGCTACCGAGAACGATCGTTTCTACTCGGTTACTGTGTTGAACTTCGCACAGTTAGAGGCGAACAAAGATCGGGCATTGGCCGATGGTAATGGCGTTTTAAGCGACTTGACCGCGACTGTGATCGGTCTGGTTCGCGATGAAAAGGATTATCGCGCTATCCTGTCTGACGATGTGCTCTACATCCCGACCGGCGCAGCCTATGCTCCTGGCAGCAATGCTATCTATGACACTCTTTATAACAACGTGAAGAACGGCGCTCCACTTGGCAGCGCTTTGACAGCAACGACTCAGACCGGTGCTACTGGTTTGCCTGTCCAGGCTGGTATCTTTACCCTTCGCGGCTTTGGTTCGGTTTATTACGAAGCCGGTACGAACCGCGGTCCTTTGCGCTTTGCTTCCATCAACTACCTCTGCCGTGACATGGAAGATCTTTCCGATGTTTCTCGTGCCGACGTTCATGTTCGTCGCGATGTTGACCGCGCTCCAGGTGGCGACGCTACCAAGTATCGTACCGAGTGTATCGGTTGCCATACTGGTATGGATCCATTGAGCAATGCCTTTGCTTACTTTGATTACGTTCCACCAGCCAACGTTGCTAACCCTTCTGCTATCACGATCGGCACTGCTCCCGTCGTGAAAGTGAACCGTAACAACGATGTGTTCCCAGGCGGAGCGATTGTGACGAGCGATGCTTGGTCCAACCTTTGGCTGGAGGGCACCAACGCTGGTTTAGGCTGGGATCCAGCTAAGAAGTCCGGTAACGGTGTCAAGTCTTTGGGTGAAATGCTTGCTTCGACCAAGATGTTTCCTGAATGTATGGCAAAGCGCGTTTACAAAACCGTTTGCTTGAAGGACGGAACGACCACTGCTGACAAGGGCGCCATCACTAGGTTGGCTGGCGAGTTCTCGAAGACCTTCAACATGAAGGAACTTTTCAAGGACAGTGCTGTGGAGTGCGGTACCAAGATCGGCATGTAAGCAAGAACGGGATTTTTACTTAAAGACGCTAAAGAAAGGATCATAGCAATGGTTATCTCAAGAAAGAGTTCGACTATATTTGCACTAGCCCTCAGCGCGGCAGTGTTTGCTGCGAGTTGCTCGACGAAAAAGGTTTCTAAAGGTGGAGCCCAAAGCACCGGCACAGAGAATGCTGTTGTTGACGGAACAACTCCTGAAGCAGCAGCTGAAGAAGCTGCTGCAGCTGAAGAAGCAGCCAGGAAGCCAAACAACAAGATCGAAGCTCTGTCGAGCGCTTACGGTATCCTCAACTTCCGCCAGGTTACAGCAACTCTGAATGCTATGACTGGTGTAGCTTTGAACTCTCCAGCAGCGGCTGGTGGCGTGGCTCCCTTGGCCGAATATACGCGCGCTCTGAGTGCTTTGCCTGCTGACTACGCACCCGCTGCTATCACAGCTGGTAAAGTAGCTTCGGTTACCAAGCTCTCTTCCGTTTACTGCGATGTGTTAGCAAACACTCCTGCTTTGCTGACCGCTAAGTTCCCAGGTTTGTCTCTGGCAGCAGTGCCTGCTGACTCGGCAGCTTTCTCCAAGACTTTGGTTGATGGCTTCTACGGTCCAGAAACTGCTTTGCAAGGACCACGCGCTGCCGACATCGCGACTGTCCAAGCAACGGTTGATGCTCTGAAAGGTTTGGCTGGCGCTACTGGCCCAGCAATCTTCATGGCGACTTGTGCTGGTATCGCTTCTAGCGGTGAGTTCTTCCTCTACTAAGAAGAAGAGCGAGCAGGATCAGGTTAAAGACGGGAAAATCACTTTAAAATAACAGCATGATATATGGGGTAAGAGATATGAAATTTACAAGTAGAAGAGAAGAAATCCTAGCTAAGCTCGCAGCGAAAGACGCTGCCGAGAAAGCCGAATCTGCTGATAAAGCCCAGCGTGCCATCGAAGCCGATGCTTCGAAAGTTGCTTTGCATGCTGACCACAAACTTCCAACCACTCGCCGTGAGCTCCTAAGCGCTGGTTTGGTAACAGGCTTGAGTTACGCTGTCGTCCCAGCTATCCTTAGCAGCTTCGGCCAGAAGGCTATGGCTGCTCCAGTTTGTGCGAAAGGCGGCGCTGGAGGCGCAGCTGGCGCAGTGAAAATGCCAGGCTACCTTCAGGTGGAACTTTCTGGTGGACCCGCCATCTCCGGTAACATTATGATCGGTAAACAAGCTGCCGGCGCTCCCTTCGAGCCGCTGGCTGCTGCTGGATACCAAACCATGGGTATCACCGGTGTTCCAGCTCTTGACGCGTCAGTCAAAGGTCAATTCATCACCACCAGTTTTTTTCTTGCTGGTATGAAAAGCGTCATGAGCCCCGCTGCCCTCGCGAAAACAGTAGCGGTTGGTATGGCCGGTACTTCCGGTGATGATACCGCTAACAACCCGCTGAACCCAGTTCAGCTCGCGACTCAGATCATCGGCAACCCCGGTGCCCTGGTTCAGATCGCTGGTACCGGTAACCAAGCCAACACACTTGGCCGTACTGCTCCCCTCAACGTTTCGCAGAACCCAGGTTTGGCCAAGGCCTCGATCGCCAATGAAGGCAGCCTTGCTAACCTCGTCAACCCAGGTTTGATCGCGACTCGCTTTGGCAATAACACAGCGGCTTCGGTTGCGACGGCTGACCTTGCTCACAAGCTGACAGCTTCTAAACTGGGTCAATTCCCAGCTAAAGATCTGAACCAGCAAGTGAAGGATTTGGTCGAGTGCGGTTACATGGGTGCTAAGGATCTCTTGACCCAGTTCACTGCCAATAACCTGACTCCAACAACCGATGCGCAGATCACAGCGACGCCTTTCAATGCTATCCCGGTAGCGACTTTGACTGGCGCGACCACAGCGGCTCCAAACAGCCCTTCGAGCCTTAAGGCTATCATCATGGCTAAGCTTTTGACGGACGGTTTGGCGAGCGGTGCATCGATCGAAATGGGCGGTTATGACTATCATGGTCAAGGCCGTACCACTCAGAACAACAAAGATTTCATGGCTGGTCAAACGGTTGGTTTGGCTCTCGAAGTTGCCCACCGCAAAAGTGCTCCACTGTTCGTGGCAGTCACTGCTGATGGTTCGGTTTCTTCCGGAAATGGCACAGACTACTCTGCTGACAACGGCTCACATGGTTCTGTTATGATGATCGCTATCGGTCAAACAGCGCTTCCTGGCACCAACATGCTCCAGATCGGTAAGTATGCTGATTCCGGTGCTGTTGATACAAGCTATGCAACTATCACAGCGGGAACTCCTGCTGCTCAGGCTCTTTGTATCGCTTACAACTATGCTGCCTTCGCTGGTCGCATGGCTCAGTTTGAGAGTGTTCTTGCTGCGAATGCAACGGTTAACCCGTTCAAAGGTAGCGAAGCGGTGTACCTTGCTTTTGCTCCTAAAGCTTAAGTTTGCTTGCAACAGAGGCGCCGTTCTGCGGCGCCTCTTGTTGCACGATCGAAACGATAAAACCTCTCCTGTTGCTGTTGCCTTTTACTCCTGCTGACTAGAGAGTCGTTAGAAAAAAATGGGGATTCGAGGGTTGAAATACTGCCCCCTTACTGCGAAATCGTGAGGGAGTGGGCGCCGAAAGATAGTTCTTTCGGTTTTGACTTCAGGAGATGGGGACTCATATGAAGAAGTTCGGACTCATCCTGGCGCTGAGCAGCTTCGTAGTAATAGGATTGGGCGGCTGCGGCCAACCACCTTCGAAGCCACAGGTATCTAGTTCAAGTGCCCAGGCAGGCGTTGATGCGGATGGCGATGGTATCATAGATGGAACCACGACTCCCGTGCCAGGTGGTGGAGCGGATGGTGTTGCTGCCGGCTTTCCCATGGCTGTATCTTTGGCCTCTTTCAAAGCCAATATCTACGAGCCCGTGCTCGAGCCTTTCTGCGCAAGTTGTCATGAAAAGACTTTCGTGGATCAGGATATTAACGTCGCTCATAAATACTTTCTTGAGCGGAGCAAATTCGAGGCTTTCGCTGGGCTTGAGCAAAGCCTGCCCGTATTGAAGATGAAACAGGCTCACAACTGCTGGGACGCCCAGGTGAAGACCTGTGTGGATATGATGAGTGATAAGATGAATCTTTGGCTGAAAGACTTGGAAGCCAATGGTTACAAGCCAACTCCTGTCAAGTATCCAAACTCATCGACAGAAGTTATGCTGACCTCAGCTACGCCGACCGCCATGGTCATTCCAACGGAATATGCTGCTGGCGGTATCGTTGGGGCTGTCCTAGCGGCTCCGTTTACTATGGCCACAGACGACGTCGATGGTGCTATCAAAGCCTATGCGTCAGCTCCTGTGGCGACAGCTCGGGCGAACAATGTAAACGTTGCTCAATCGATAACATTCACTATGGATGCCAAGGTTGCAGGAACCTACTTTGTATGGGCTCGAGTGAAGACCCCTGCAGCGACTAGCAATGAGTTCTTCATTCAGGCCAACGCAGCAGCTTCGGTGGCTTTCATACCGGACGTGACCGGCGCTGATACCTGGAAGTGGCAGCAGGTGTTTATCGTCGCTAACAATGCAAATACTTTGAACCCCTATACGTTCAACGTCGCAGCTCCTGGTGCCCAGACCATGCGCGTGCAGTTCCGCGAAGGTGGAGCAAAAATCAACCAGCTCGTCATCACGACGAAGGCGGACTTCAACGGTGATCAGTTTACCAAGACTTTCTTTGATGTGACCGTACCGATCGTAGTGCCAGGCGTTGAAGGCGCGAAAATTGTCGCCACTGTTTGGGAACAAACGGCTGAAGAAGGCAAGCGATCGGTGGGTGTGAAGGAACTGAAGATGATCTCACCCGTGCCTCTCAAGATCAAGACGATCTATCCCCTGATCAACGGACTGTTTCATGAAAACCAAGGGACTTATACCATCGTTGACACGGTGGCCGGCGGCCCGGATCCCTTAAAAGCAGTGATCAGTACGGGTGGTTCAACAGCGACAACGTGGATCGCTGACTTGAAAGTAGACAAGCTTTCCTTTGCTTTCGAAGTGATCGAAATCGCCAAGTAAGCTCGTCAAACACTGACAAAAACAACCTAAGAGCCGGACACATTGTCCGGCTCTTTGTTTTTTCCCTTGCCAGGCTCCCCAGCATCGGGCGATCCTTTGCTGAGTGATTGGTTGGACTGGAACGAGGGAATTGATGGAGCAGGACTATAGCGAAGAACATATCCAATCCTTGGATTGGAAGGACCATATCCGTCTCAGACCTGGGATGTACATTGGCAAATTGGGCGATGGCAGTCAGAGTGATGACGGAATTTACATCCTGCTCAAGGAAATCATTGATAACTGTGTCGATGAATATGTCATGGGTGCTGGGAGCAGTATAGAGATCACTTTAGAGCCGGATGGCGTGCGGGTCAGGGATTTCGGGCGCGGCATTCCGCTGGGTAAAGTGGTGGCCTGTGTTTCACAGATCAATACAGGTGGAAAATATGGCTCAGGGGCTTTCAAGAAGTCAGTCGGTCTGAACGGTGTTGGTAGCAAGGCTGTGAATGCTCTCTCGGAGATGTTCTGGATTAGTTCAAGACGACAGGGTCAAGGAGTGAAAGCTACTTTCTCCCGCGGTATTCTCGACAAGGAAGAGTCCTTCACCGACAAAAAGGGCCCCGACGGCACCGAAGTTTATTTTCGGCCGGACGCGACGATTTTTCGCAATTACAAGTTCGACAAAGAAATCGTTGAACAGATGCTTTGGAACTATGCCTGGCTCAATGGTGGCCTGGAATTGGTTCTGGATGGGCAGATTTATACTTCACAGAATGGTCTCTTGGATCTGCTCAAGCATAAAACCGCTCTGATTGAGCTTCGCTATCCGATCATTCAACTGCGAGGACCCGATATCGAGCTGGCTCTGGGTCATAGCGAACAGTATGGCGAAGAGCATTATTCTTTCGTCAACGGCCAGCACACCAGTATGGGTGGGACTCATCAGGCGGCTTTTCGCGAAGGCC
>JBGSRE010000048.1:0-6340 GCA_041737755.1 Oligoflexus sp. | reverse complement strand
TCTTGGCCCTGACGGCGACGCATATAGGAATGAAGCAGGCCGCCCTGCATCGGTCCAGGACGAATAATTCCCAATTGCACGACGAGCTCATAGAAAGTTGAAGGACGCAGGCGGGGGAGCATCGACATCTGGGCGCGTGATTCGATCTGAAAGGTGCCGACAGTTTCGGCTCTTTGAATCATCTGATAGGTAGCGGGGTCTTCTTCAGGAATATTGGCCAGGGTGAATTCCTGGCCTGTGGTCTGCTGAATCAGGGCAAAAGCTTTGCGGATAACAGTAAGCATGCCGAGCGCCAGCACATCAATCTTGAAGATATGCAGAAACTCAATGTCATCTTTGGACCATTGGATGACGGTACGCCCTTCCATAGTTGCCGGCTCGAGCGGACTGATGCTGCTCATATCCTCATGGTTGAGTACAAATCCACCCGAATGAATGCCCATATGTCGCGGAAAACCCTTGATGCGGGCAGCGAGCTCGAGCCATAAGTCGATTGGCCACAGAGCTTGCTCTTGCTCGGTGACGACGCCTTTCTGTTCGATGATAGGCAGGGGAATTCCCAGGGCTTTGCCGGTCATGCGCAGCGAACCTTTGCTGCGGAAGGTGATGATGTTGGCCACCATCGCCGCACGGTGGCGGCCATAGCGCTGGTAAATGTGCTGAATCACTTCCTCTCGTCTTTCATGCTCAAAATCGACATCAATATCCGGAGGATCATCGCGTTCGTTGCAAAGAAAACGTTCAAAAAGTAGCTCGAAGCGCTCTGGGTTCACAGCCGTGATGCCGAGCATATAGCAGATTGCCGAATTGGCCGCCGATCCACGACCTTGGCAAAGAATATTCTGCGCCCGAGCCCAGCGAACGATTTCCCACACAGTAAGGAAGTAATCGGCGAGCTGAATATCAGCGCAGAGCTTGAGCTCCTTATGCAGGGTGAATTGGATATCCGTGGGAATGCCAGTAGGAAAACGCTGCTGAGCGGCTGCCCAGGTGACTTCCTCGAGATAGCTCTGGGCGCTATGACCTGGGGGTAGCATCTCCTGAGGATACTGATAGCGAAGCTCTTGCAATGTAAAATGGAAACGCTCGGCTAGGGCCGCAGCCCGCTGCTGGGCAGCGGCAAAATTCGGCAGACCCTGATAGCGTTGTTGCAAGAGAGCGGTGGGCTGCAGACAGCGCTCATGATTAATGAAAAGATGCGGCATCACGCTATCAACGGTTTGATTCAGACGGATGGCTTGCAGAATATCACAAAGCTCCTTAGACTTTTCATCGTGAAAGAAACTGTCCTGACTGCATAGATAGGGAATATCAAGCCGACGTCCCAATTCGAGGGTGAGAGGAATCCAACGATCCTCGGCAGGATTGAGATGACGGCTTATGATCAGAAAGAAGTTGCCTCCGAAGGCTTCTTTTAATGCCTGGTAGCGCTGCGCCACGACATCAGAGTTTACTCGTCGAATCAATCCCCGCATCGGTTGCAGACAGATCAGATCTGGACTGGCAGCGGCCAGCAGCTGCTCCAAAGGCAGTATGGCTTCATTTTTACTGTCGCGATGCGCAAAGCTTATCAGCTGATTAAGCTGTTGATAGCCCCGTCCATTCAAAGCGAGGAGCACGACACTATCACGATAAACAACCGGCCGCGCATGATCCGCCGCCAAATGCATTTCGCTGCCATAGAAGAGTTTTAATGAAGTGTGCGATCCAAGACTTTGCTGCTGGCGATAAGCGCGTACGATTCCATACACGCCATCGAAGTCGGTGATGCCAAGACCCCGATAGCCTTGCTCATGAGCACGCTGGACACAGTCCTCAGGATGAGAAGCGCCAGTCAGAAAGCTAAAATTAGTATGGCACATCCATTCCCACCAGAGGGGTTGCTGGCTAGCCATAGACGCCGAGAACTAAAAATCGACCTTCGGCTTCCCGAGCCACCCACAGCAGCTGCTCGTCACACAAAACTTCGTAGTAATCGCGTGTCGCTGTCTGGCCTGGCCTAGCCCACCACTTCTCCATGGTGCGCTCACGAAATTTCCAGAGCAGACTTTGTCCTGGATGAGAGAGGGGATAGGCTTTCTTTTGCATATAGAGAGGACGAGTTTTGCCCAGACTGGAAAGACTGCTCAAGGTATCCGTCATCATTGGCGCAAGCTGGTCCCGATGGATCTGCACAAAGGAATCTTCGGGCACCCAGTCATCGCGCAAGGCATAGGATTCCAACGGCGCAGGCAATTGGTTTTCTAGATTCAGCAGTTCTTCCCAGGAACTATCTTCGCCATCGGCGAAGAGAGAGCTTGGTCGAGCAGGGGCTTGCAAGGTTTGGGTCAGGCGTAGCTCCCAGGATACAATCCAAAAGCAGGGATCGTCGGGATCCTGCATCCTTTTTTGCTGGAGAGTTTTTTGTAGAGCATAAAAGATTTGGAGTAGGGCTGTCCTCTGCTGGGGCTGGTCTTGCTGGAGGCTATGGGGGTGGCGAAAGAGGATGAGTACTGGGATTTCTTGAAGGTTGTAGAGGACAATCTTCCACTCCATTGCCAGAATACGCTCACCTTTCTTAAAAGAACTTAAGAGACAAAACTGATTCAGATCATCACGCAAATGTGTTTCAAGCCATTCCCAATCGCGCATCGGTGCATCCAGAACGCGACGAACACACAGCTCTTTTGCCTGAGCTTCGTTACGCCAAGGAAAAAGCAAGGAGGCGGAGCTTTGCGTGGATAGAATAGGCGGGGAAGGATCTCGCCAGGTTAATCCCCAAAGCTCGCCCAGCAGGGCTCCAAACCTGCGCCTTATTTGGCTTGGATGCATATTCTTAATCGCAACCGGCAGGTTGCAGCCGAGTCGACGCATGGCCAGCTGCATCGAGCGGCGGCGTTTCTGCAAGTCCACTCGCGCTCCCTCGCCTTCACTCTGCTCGGCATAAACGAGGCACGCCTGCCACCAATCATCCCAGCTTAATCCTTGTAATAAATTATCACCCATTCGGCTGTGTCGGGCGATTAGCCCTGGATAATTTTGATGGGCGAGGCAAGGCAAAAGTAGCAAAGCCTGCCAGGGATGATCGCTGAGCACGGCTCGATATGCATGACTACCAAACAGTAGGTCGAGCTGTTCGATGAGAGCTTGATTTAAAGTCAGGCGCCTCACCTGGGCGAGACCTTGCCAATAGGCGAGACAGCTGGCGAGGTCGATCAGCCAGAGCTTGGGAGCCCAACGCATCACATGGGGACTCAGACTTTGGCAGAGCAGCAGCGGATCGTGCTCGGGTTCCTCGATCCATTGAATGGCCAAAAATCGCGAACTATGAGGGGCGACCTTGTCCTGCGTTAGGTCAGGAAAAGACAGAAGCTTTTGCACGATGAAGACTCCTCAGACAAAACTATGAAGTGGTAGAAGGAGCTGGCGCTGCTGCAGGCCTTTGAGCAGAGTGATACACACGCGCTGCTGTGAAAAATCCCGCCAGCAATTAATTCGCAGGCGGGCCCAGACATTTCCCTGAGCACTGGAAAGAAGATAAGGCTGTAGAATCAGGATGTGCTGCTGCAGACGGCGCGCCTGTCTTGCAAGAAAAGCATAATCCTCGTCTGCCATACGGGGTATGCTATCCAGGACAATCACCCGAAAGAAACCGGATAGAAAGAGCGGCTTTAATTCGATAAGGGGCTTTGTGCTCGAGGCAAAGCGCAGCTGTTCGAGTGGGACACCGCGCGCATGCCAAGCGAGAGGGTTAACAGAGACATCCTTTTGTCCATAAACCCATAAAACCCAGGCCGGTGGTTGTTCCTGCTGCTGGGCGCTGGCCAGAAATGGCAGGATGAGATCACGCAGACCCGTACCCCATGGCAACCCCCACTCGCTGATATCCCCCCATCCCAGACCTCCTCCTAGGAAACTATCAAGCAGGGGCAGACGACTGGCGAGAGGGGGACGGTGAGCCCCAGCATCCCGCTCTACGAGCAGGCTTGCAGGGACCGCAACGGACTGTTTTTTATTACTCTTTTGCAACTCAGACTCCTAACCATTCAAAAGTATGGTATCGGTATCATCGAGCTTCGTCAACTCCGTCTGAAGGAGTCATCTCCTTGAGGGAAACGGCAGAGCAGGATTTACCCTGACTCATTGTCAAGAATGACGGGACTTTGCCGATAGAAGGGCAGGCGCATGGAGGCGGCTTTGCAGCATTCAGTGAAGAATAACGGCACATCTCCTCACGGAAAGGACTCACAAAGACTGTTCGTCTTAGTGTGGCTATTCTGGGTGCTCATCTTGCAAGTGATTGGCCCGACTATCGTTCATGATTCCATTCAAACCTATATCGCCGATCCGGTCTTCTTCCGTATTCGCGAGATGCTGGGTAAAACTCCAGAGCTCTCACCGAAGTTAAAGATTCTTGCTCTCGATGACGGCACGGTGAATTTTCTGAAGAAGCCAGAAGTCGGTTTGAAAGATCTTTCTCTTTTGCTGGCGAATATCGCTCGGCAAAAGCCGCGGGTGATTCTGCTCGATAAAGTCTTTTCCATAACGCCAGAGAGTGGAGAGTCCGAGCTAGATATTGAGCTGATGCGCAAGATCCAGGGCGCGCCCATTTACACAGGGGCTTCCATTAAGCCTAATAAAATGAAATACCGTTCGCTGCTCGATCTTACGGAGGAAGGCTATGGGGCCAGCCGCTGGCTTAAAGTGGGGGACAACTGGGGTCATGTCATGCAGCACTTCCGTGATACTCCCGGTTATATCTATGCCTATGAAAAATTTTTCCAAGGGGCCTTTGATGGCGTGGGACATATCGAATTTGATCGTACACGGAGTGTCTTCCCTTTCATGGCTTATCAGAATCGCTATCTCTTGCCGCACATTTCTCTTTATGCTGCCGAAACTGTGGCGATCGGTCGAGAATTGGTAATCAATGGCCAGGTGGTGCCGCTCAAAGAAAATGGTGCACTTACGGTAAATCATCGACCGGTTGTGCATTTTTATGAAGGCAAAAACCACATGCGTAGCATGCGGTATGCGATCGAACGAGCTCGCAAAGGTCAGGAAGAAAGTTGGGTGAAGGAGGGGGACGCAGTCGTCATCCTCTTTGATTTCTTTACGGGTAGCACCAACTTTATCGAGGGCGCTCCCTTTGGGGACCTGCCAGGCGGACTCATGATTTCGACGATGGTAGATTCAGCAATGGAAAATCGTTGGATCAAACCAATGGGATCATTGGCCTGGCTGATTCTCGTTGGCACCCTCTTGGGTACAGCGATCGCTCGCTATACTGGTCCCATGCAGTACTGGGCCTTTCTTTTTGTTGGAAGTGCACTGTGGTTTGCTGGCGTGAACTACCTCTTCAGCTATTACAGCATCATGATATCCTGGGTGCTGCCTTTGATCGGTATGCTCGGTGGTGGGATGATTCAGTATATCTACAATCGACTCGGCAGTGAATGGCGAGCGATGGAATTAGAGAATCAGTATCTGCAGGAACGAGCACGACGCCTTGAAGAGGAAAAAGCCAAAGTGCAATTCGCTGAACGGCTGAACCTTGGTCGTGCGGTGCAGGAAATCCTCCTGCCACCCCATAAGGAACAAACCTTTGGAACTTTCACTCTCTCCATGAGTTATGAGCCTGCTCAGGAAATGAGCGGGGACTGGATTTATCTTTGGGAAACCGGTGATGAGCTCCGTTTACTTTTAGGTGATGTGGTCGGCAAAGGCCCTTCGGCAGCGATTCCGGTTGCCGTCATCATCGGCATTTTAGGCGAGTGCAAGGGTTTGGAAATGTCCGTTCATGATAGCCTTGTGCGGGTAAATCGTCGACTTGTGGAATTGTTTGGCAAGCAGATCAGCAGTTCATGCACGGCCATTGCATTATTAAAAAATGGTCAGCTGGAACTCTTCAACGCCGGATCACCCGGTTGGTTTATGCGGCAAGGAGAAAGCACCCGCTACATTCCTTTGCGCAGCTCGGCGCTGGGGGTCGCCGAAGATGTGCAGATCGTGCGCGAAGAGATTCATCCGGAAGGACAGGCTGTGCTGTTTACCTTTACCGACGGTTATATGGAAGGCTCCCGAGCCTTTAAACGGCTTATTCAACGGGTTGATCTCATGCCGCAAGAGCCACTGAGCATTGAAGCTCTTCAAGTCGTACTGGATGAAGTTGGCAAGGATTTCCGCCTGGAAGACGATCGCTCCTTGCTTCTTATCAATATATAGTATGAGTTGCACAAAGGCCTAAATCCGCATACACCAAATGCACGAGGTGTCGCATTTTTTGTGCGCTATGTCTTAACTTCAGATAGTATCTATCCCTGTCTTTTCAAGGGCTTAAACTTGGCATTATACTTGAAAT
>JBGSRE010000982.1:0-23240 GCA_041737755.1 Oligoflexus sp. | reverse complement strand
AGTGATGGCCATTGGCGACGATTACCGCATCATAAATCGGACATTGGCCGTTACCCAGGGTCAATTGCCACTTGCCGTCACGCAGAGGCTCAGCTTTTTTCACTTCGCAGTTGAAGGTGATATCTTGCCTCAAGCGAAAATGATCAACAAAGGATTCGAAGTATTCTGCAATGAGCGAGTGGTGAGGGAAAGTGGGATAGTGCTTTGGCATCGGATAGCAAAGGAATTCCATCTGCTGGCGCGAGGTGTTGATGTGCAGAGATCGATACGCAGCCGACATGCCGTTATCGTTTTTGAAGATCCAGTTGCCTCCAACCTTGCTGCCTTTTTCAAAGCAATCAAAGGCAATACCGCGAAGCTTTAATTCGCGGCAAGCCACGATCCCACTCGAACCTGCGCCGATGATGGCGACTTTAGGAAGTGATTGCGTCATGATCTGCACCCTCATAAAAATATGCTTTTCCACGACTGATGGGGCTGGTCTTAAATAAGTCCAGTTGCATCAGTCCTTATCTTTTGCTGGAATAAAACTCATAGCGCGTTCAGCCAGGGCTGTGATCGTCAGCGAAGGATTGACCCCAGGATTGGCTGATACGGCAGCACCGTCGATGACATAGAGCCCATTATAACCAAAGACTCGATGCTGATCATCAATCACGCCTTCGGACCGATTGCGACCCATACAGCAGCCACCGAGGATATGAGCTGTCGAAGCGATACCAAAGACGGACTCAGTGAAAACATTGGCCAGAAGACCGTCCACTTTCTTAGCGAACAGTTTGGCCAGACTGGTAGCTTCTTCCATGAAAGCCACTGGTTTTCTTCCATCAGCTCCGAGCGTGGAACCGAGGCTAGTTTTAAATCCTAGCCAAGGTCGACGCTTCATCACAAAACTCAGAGTGCCGTCGAGACTTCGCATGTAGAGCAGAATTTGGGTCTGCTTGCTGAAATTAGGTTTCATCATCACTTTGAACCAGCGCATAGGCTGGATAGCAAAAGCTGAGCCCATGGCCATGCTTCGACTCCAGACATTGGCTCCCGGAGCATGAGGGGCCATAATCAGGCGAAAGAATCCGGAGCCGCTTCCGTAACGGACAGGTTCCAGGTGCGAGTGCTCGTCGGTATGGATGATGGAGCTGATCGCCAATCCTTTGGAAAAATTATATTTAGAATGGCTCGTCACCACGCCGATAATTGATTCGTTGTTTGTCCGTACGAACTGACCCAAGGTGGGTGAAAGCTCGGGCAGCGCTTTGGGATCCTGGCGCATTTTCAAAAGGAGTTCCACACTGCCCAGCACGCCGCCACTGAACACCACCTGCTTGGCTTGAATCGTTTCCTTGGCGTAACGCATCCAACCCTTGCGACGGCGGATCGTCAGCTCATATCCCTGTTCGGGCAAAGGACGAACAGCCATGACCTGAGAGTCGGCTTGAATCGTTGCGCCCTTCTTCTCAGCCAAATACAGATAATTTTTATCCAAAGTATTCTTGGCACCATGGCGACAACCCGTCATGCACGCACCACAGAAGATGCAGCCGGTGCGTTGGGGCCCCTCGCCCTGAAAATAAGGATCCAGAACAGTCTTCCCAGGTTCTCCAAAATAGACACCAACATCAGTGGCTTGAAACTTGTCCTTGCAGTTAATCTCGGTGGCGATCTCTTCCATCACTTTGTCGGTCAAGGTGAAATGCCGATTGGTGGCAACACCAAGCATGCGCTTGGCCGTGTCATAAAATGGCAAAAGCTGCTGCTTCCAGTCGGCAAGATGAGCCCATGAAGAGGCTTGGAAAAAGCCGTCTTTTGGGACTGGCAGTGTGTTCGCATAGACGAGCGATCCACCCCCGACACCGACACCGGAATAGACGGTAATATTTCTGAAAATGGACATCTTGAACGGACCGAGGAAATTGAAAAGTGGTAGCCACAACCAGCGTTTGATATTCCAGTTTGTTCGTGGAAAGTCATGAGCTTCAAGCCGCCTTCCTTGCTCCAAGACCCTGACGGTGTAACCTTTCTCGGTCAATCGCAGAGCCGAGACGCTGCCGCCAAATCCGGAACCGATTATGACGAAATCAAAAGTCGCACTCTGACTCATGCTAAGGGCCTCACTTATTCTTGGGAAGACGGTGCATGCTAACCAAAGGGCAGGAAGTGTCAAATGAAAAAGGAACAACACGGTAGCTGCGGAAAGGGCGTACTCGAAGCCTCGAGCTTTCTCTGGGCCGTCATCCCATGGCTTTCTTAGCCATGGCATAGGATGGAACTTCTCCAGCGAATTATCGAAACTAAAGTTCTCCAAAGTTTTTTGCTTGGTGAATACTCGTGGCGGTTCTCTGCGGGCTAACGCGAGGGGAAGCGGAACTCACTTTTTATTCGGCAGAAAGCGAACTACAAACAATACTTTATCGTCGATGCCTTTATTCGCTCGGGCCATGACTCAGCACGAGGCAGGGAAGAATAATGGTTGCTCGCTCCTACTCAATATTTTAGCCGCCTTGGCCTTCCATTGGCGAGCCCTGAGCTTTGCCTTCCACGCGCCGTTCGGCTTTGCGAAGCTGGGACTGGAACACACTGTCGACGGGCGCAGTTCGAGCGGCAATTTTATAGTGATGAATGGCCTCAGCTCTTCGCTCTTTTTTCATGAACCAATTGCCTATGCGGTAATTGGCTTCTGAATGCTCAGGATTGATTTTTAAAGTACTGTAATACTCACCCATAGCCTCAGTATCTTTGCCCTGCCAGCGAGCGATATCACCCAGGATCTGATGGGGATCTGCCTGATTGGGTTGCAAGGCCAGACTTCTTTTGAGCGCGAGAGATGCTTCCTTAAGCCGCTTGATGTGGAAATAGGCATTTCCCACAGTGGTCAATACTTCTGGCCAATCCGGTTTGATTTCCAGGGCTCTATTAAAATATTCAATGGCCCTTTCATAGTCTTTGGCTTGAGCCAGAACTATCCCGAGATTCCGACACAACTCGGCGTCTCTTGGACTGGATTTGATCGCCATTTCATAGTGCGGACGAGCTTTGACGAAGAGTCCCTGAGCATAATAGATATCGCCGAGCGTGCGATGCGAATTGTGATCGTTGGCTTCGAGTTTCACCGCCGCTTCCAGATGAGTTTGGGCCTGCTCCGTCTGATCCGTTCGCGCCAGGGCCAAGCCCAGTAAAGCATGGATGCGGGCCTGTTCGGCCGGACGATTGGGATCCGCAAAGCGCATAGCTTGCTGCAGATGAGGCACAGCTTCTGGATACTGTCCACGCCGCACCGAAAGCATGCCGAGATAGAGTTGGTTGCTGGGATTTTCTGGCATCAGCTCCGCAGCTTTTTTGAAGTGAATCGCTGCTTTTTCGAAATCTCCCAGTTCATAGTAAGTCAGGCCCAAGCGACTGTATGCTTCCGTAAAGTTCGGATTCAGCTCTAGAGTCCTGGTAAAAAGTTCGGCCGCTTTAGCCGGCGCTCCATGCTGTCGTTCAATTTCACCCAGATAAAAAGTGATATCAGGATCGATTTGATTGACTGCCAGAACCTTTTCATAGTGAGCCCGGGCCTGCTCCCAGTTTCCTTCGCGACGAAAGCTGTTACCCAGAGTCGCATGCACAATCGGGCTGTTGGGATTGACCTGAACCGCGTGTTCCCAAAGAACTTTATCATTCTGCCAATGGCCGACGTTTAGAAAACTCAGATAAGCAAAAACTGCGATGACTCCGCCGCAGAGCGCTGGTAACCAGGAGCGCCTGCCAAGAGCCACAGTCCCCGCCACGGCCAGTGCTGGTCCAAGCAAGGCCAGATAGGCGAATGAGTTGCTGACAGTGGAGACACCTTGAGCGGAGAACAAAACAAGACCCAGATAGGGAAGTAGGCCGATGACGAAAACACCGAAGGCGGCGAAGTAGATTTTTTGCAGCTGGCCACGACTGTAGGCAATAAAAGCCAACAGCATCAAAGGCAGTAGCCAGGTTAAGTAGCCCCACCAATGACTGAAGATATAGCTGGGGGAACGACCATAGTCAGGACCCATCATCATCGGAACTAGAAATTTTGAAATATAAAACATCAGAGCATCACCGGCGATGAAAGGCCTCGTCCAAAAGGGAATCTGAGCCGCGAGAGCTTGCGTGGAATCGGCTTTGATAGCCCAAAACACAGGAGCGAGTGCCAGGATGCCCCAAAGGATCAGAGGCCACAGTGGCATTCGAGAGGAATTGAGCGAACTTCGTTTCGGCACGGTGCCCAGCAGGATAAAAGCGATCAAGGGTAAAACGGCCGTCGCTGCTGTGGTGAGAAGAGCCAGAATAAAGGCTAAGGTGCCAAGCTGAATATAGCGATGTCCACTGCGGCGTGAATCGGTGGCGCTATGCTCGCAGTAGAGAAGATACTGCCAAAGGGCGAACAAAGCGAAAAAAGTTCCCAGGACAAAGGGAGTCGCTGCGATATAAGCCACCGGTTCGACCTGGAGTGGATGCAACGCAAACAGCAGGGCTCCAACCAAGGCCGCTCCATTGCTCTGCAGGACAAGGCTCAGCACCAACAAAACCAGCACAGAGTTGGCAATGTGTAAGCCGAGACTGAGCCCATGCAAGGTCCGAGGAGTCATGCGCATTTCAGGCGACGCGATCTGCACCAAAGTCCAAAGTGTGCTGGTCATTGGTTGAAAGGCTTGATCCCGCTGGATACGCCACTGGTCTTGCAGAAGTTTGCCAGGAGGAGTCACAGGAGCCTTATCACTGGCATCGACCAAAGCTAAAGCGCGAGTATCATCCCATACAAAGTCGGCCTGACGAAGACCAGAGAATGCCGTCACACTCGCCAGGGTGAGGAGCAGAGCATAGATTAATTTTTCCAAAATCAGTCTCCTTTGCGAGACGCTGGAATAGATACTGCAATTATCCTGCGTCAGCATTTATCGAGTGGGACGGGGCGGAGAACCGCTTGGTCTTTGTAATTATTTCTCGCCGAAAAATCATTCCCTATTCTTGCGAATGTGATGGAGAAAAGCCAGCTATCAAAAAGCCTGTATCACTTGAGCGACAGTTTGTTCATGGGTTTTTTAAGCTTGATCCCGCGGCGGGCGACAGGGGCGAGGTCGTTACGGGAAGAAGACGATCTTCCTCGTGCAGATGAGAAAGTGCGAAGGAGGGCTTCAGTCCTCCCTGCCTTGGCGTAACTTAATTTTGGTTTTGGCCATCGAGAGTGAGAAGACTGCGGTAGAGTTCTGGACGTCGATCCCGAAAAAAGCCCATGCCGGCCCTAAATGTTCGAGCCGCTTGCAGGTCAATGCCGACTTGAAGAATCCCCGAAAATTCAGCTTTTTCCTCAACCAGCAGCTCCCCACGAAAGTCACTCACAAAAGAGTGTCCATAGAAACTGCATGTGGAGCTTTCAAAAGTTTCGGTGCCAATTCTGTTAGCAGCCGCCACATAGCAAGAATTATGGACGGCGTGACCAATCATTGCCCGTTGCCACATAGCAGGGGTATTGGGAGTCGCAACCTGATCGACAGGCTCCGAGCCAATCGCTGTGGGATAGAGCAGAAGATCGGCACCTTGGAGTGCCATAGCGCGAGCACACTCGGGAAACCATTGATCCCAGCAAATGCCAACGCCGATGGAGCCATAGCGGGTCTGCCAGGTTTTAAATCCGGTGTCACCTGGATTGAAGTAGTATTTCTCTTCATAGCCAGGTCCATCAGGAATATGACTTTTGCGATAAACACCCAGCAAAGTGCCATCGGCATCATACATGGCAAGGCTATTAAAATGAGCCTGGCCCGCTTTCTCAAAAAAGCTGACAGGCAGAACGACTTGCAATTCTGCAGCCAATTTCTGCATGCGCTGCAGAAAAGGATGGGCAAGTTGGGGATGGGCCCAGGCGAAAAATTCTTCCCGTTCCACCTGGCAGAAATAATGATTTTCGAAAAGCTCCGGCAGAAGCACGATCTGAGCACCCTGAGCGGCAGCCTGACGAATCATGGATTCCGCGAGTTCTACATTCTGCTGCAGATCACGGCTCATACTCATTTGAATCAGGGCGAGTTGAACAAGGCTCATGGCGCAGTCCTTTCGAGATTCAGAATTTTGGTTGTTGCTGAGTCAGACAATGAAAGCTTCCGCCCCCGTTGATGATATAGCGGGAATTCAAGCCGATGACCTGATGCTGGGGAAAGGCCCGACGCAAGACATCGAGCGCAGCAGCATCGTTTTTATCAGCATACTGCGGAACCAGCACAGCGCCATTTGCTATGTAAAAATTAGCATAAGTCGGTGGCAGACGCGTGCCATCATCGAGATAGAGTTTGGTGTCAGGCAGAGGCAATTCCACAACCCGAAGATTGCGACCATCTTTTAGCCGAGTTCGTCCCAGGATTGCCAAATTCTCTTGCATGCGCTCCCAGTTCACGTCAGTCCGATCCGAAGTCACGGAGGTGAGCACGGTGGTGCTATTGGCAAAGCGAGTGATGGTATCGACATGGCCATCGGTGTGGTCACCTTCCAAGCCCTGATTGAGCCAGATCACCTGATCAAATCCCAGGTAATCATGCAGGATTTTTTCCAGCTCGGCTTTGTTTAAATTCGGATTCCGGGTCGGTGTAAGCAGACATTGTTCGGTGGTGATGCACAGTCCCTCGCCGTTGATTTCGAGCGATCCTCCTTCCATCACATAAGGAGCATCAAATCGAGGCCATTGAAATTTTTCAGCCAAAGTTTTTGGCACTTCATTATCGAGCTGCCAATCGTATTTCTCGCCCCAGGCATTGAAATTCCAATTGACAAAACTCACCGCCGGAGCGTCGGCTGGGCTGTCTTTGCTCTTTAAAAGGAACAGCGGCCCATTGTCACGCATCCATACATCGTTCAAAGGAATGTGATGCAAGCTCAGGTTGCGAACGTCACTGAGAAGTTCACGCGCACTGGCGGCCGCCTCCTCATCGCGGACGATGAGTTGAACGGGCTCGAAACGGGCCAGAGTCCGCACCAGGTTGCTATATTCTTGACGCACTTCTTGCAGATGCCCAAACCACATCTCTTCATCGAACGGCCAGCTCATCCAGGTGGCGCTATGAGGGGCCCATTCAGCGGGCATGCTAAGGCGCAGATCACGGGGAAGGCTGCTAAGCACCTGGGACATTCTTTGACTCCTTGACAGACACTCTTGACCGAACATAGCTCTATAAAGCGAGGCGAGGAGCCTTGCAAGAACGAAGTCCAGTTCTGCAAAAATTGTAGGCTAAGCGGGCAGATAAGGGGTCGAAATGGCAATTGCAGTCAAGCCGGGGAGAAAATTTCTCCCCTCCATCGTTCAGCTTTTTTTCCACTCTAGGCTGCCTTTGTGCAGCTGGGGATAGCAGTGTTTTTTATCATTCGTGCAAACAAAAGCTCGGATCGTATAATCGACCTTGCCAGCACTGATCTCACCTTCCAGAGGCGCTTTCACTTCAAAACCTGGCAGACCCTCTTGAAACGTTTTAGTTTCAAACTTGCCATCTTTGGTCTCCAGTTTTAGCCCCTTGGTGTTGACCAGTTGCAAGGTCCAGGGTGCCTCTTTGCTGATCTG
Source organism: Oligoflexus sp. (assembly GCA_041737755.1). Lineage (GTDB taxonomy): Bacteria > Bdellovibrionota_B > Oligoflexia > Oligoflexales > Oligoflexaceae > Oligoflexus. The sequence continues at coordinate 15,682 of JBGSRE010000982.1, read as the reverse complement.
CATCCCTTCGTTCGGTTTCACTTTGAATTGCAGTTCGACAGTTTTATCCTTAAAAACGCTTTGCGCCTCGACGCTCGAATGTTTTTCACCAAAGCCACTGAGCAAGAAGAAGCTGGCTGCGGCGAGGGCCATGGATGCTAGTCTTTGGCGCATAGGATTCCTCAACTGTGATTCAGCGCATACTACCCGAGGAAAATCGACCTCGACGCAGGCGCCTTTGTTTGACGATATTTTTTCTTTGTACGGATAGAACGGAGCCAAGAGCTTCCAGTTTCGTTATGATAGTTTCGAGATGACTCAAGTTTCGAACACCGAGTTCGAATTCCAGAATTCCTGTCAAATCATTTTCCACTTTCACTTCAGCTTTGTGAACGTTGACGCCGTTATTGCTTAAAACAGTCGTAACTTCGGCCAGAACTCCGGGTTTTTCCTGAGTTCTCAAACTGACCGAACAGCGGTGATAGGCTGCTTCTCCTTGGGCCTTGGCCCATTCTACCTGCATCTTGCGGGCCGGATCCATATCCAGTGCGCGGGGGCAAGTGCTGCGATGAACGGTAACGCCACGACCCCGAGTAATAAAGCCAATAATGGGCTCGCCCGGCAGTGGTGAACAGCATTTGCCCATCGCCACAAGAACGTCATCGTAACCCGACACCAGAATAGACCCGTGGGCGGTCTTTAAAGGTTTTTCCGGTTTGGAAGGCTGATCCAGACCCTGTCTGAGGATTTGCTCCTGAATAGATTCTTTGGGCTCTGGAGCTGGCAGAGCTTTGCTCACCAATTCTTTGGCATTCAATCGACCATAGCCGATGGCAATGAGGACGTCTTCGAACTGACTCTCGCGACCAGCTTTCACCAGCTTATGGATGTCGCCCGATTTTTCGAGATCATCAATATTCAGACGACGCTTTTCCAATTCCTGCAGCAGAAGATCACGACCGAGCTTACGGCTCTTCTCGCGCTGCTCGGTGCGCAGAAAGGAGCGAATTTTACTGCGCGCCTTCGAAGTGACGATAAAGGTCAACCAATCTTTGCTTGGCTTCTGATGTGGCGAGGTCAAAACCTCGACGATATCGCCCGATTTCAGCCGCTTTTTAATCGGTGACATCTGGCCATTGACCTTGACGCCGATACACTTGGTGCCGACGTCGCTGTGCACCGAAAACGCGAAATCCAAAGCTGTGGCGTTCTGTGGCAATGACAGGACATCGCCTTTGGGAGTGAAGACGAAAATCTCCTCATCAAACAGATCGACCTTCAAAGCCTCCAGAAATTCATCTGGATCTTTAAGTTCGGTTTGCCATTGCATGATCTGCCGCAGCCAGGAAAATTTTTGAGCATCGGTCGCATGGGTGTTTTTATCGCGATCCTTATAAGCCCAGTGGGCAGCAACACCATATTCACAGGTCTCGTGCATTTCTCTCGTTCGGATTTGAATTTCCGCCGGCTCGCCATTCGATCGAATCACTGTGGTGTGCAGAGATTGATAAAGGTTGGCCTTGGGCATCGCGATATAATCTTTGAACCGACCAGGCATTGGCTTCCACATAGCATGGACCACGCCCAGTGCTTCGTAGCAGTCTTTGATCGATGGCACAATGATGCGAAAGGCGAAAAGATCGTGAATATCTTCGAATTCCAGATGCCGTTCGATCATTTTTTTATAAATCGAGAAAAAATGCTTGGGTCGTCCGTAAACCTGGGTTTCGGTAAAACCGTACTTGCGCAGCTCGATTTCCAGGACTTCTTTCACTTCGTCGATATAGTTCTGGCGCTGCGATTTCTTGGAAGAAACCTGCCGACGAATTTCCTGGTAGACTTCGTATTTTAAAGTGCGAAGGCAGAGATCCTCCAGTTCACTTTTGATGCCATAAATACCCAAGCGGTTAGCCAGTGGAGCATAAATATCCAGGGTTTCTTGGGCAATGCGCTTGCGCTTTTCAATCGACAGATTGTCCATGGTCCGCATGTTATGCAGACGATCACAGAGCTTGATCAAAATCACCCGCAGATCTTTGGCCATGGCCACGATCATCTTGCGAAAATTTTCCGCCAGCTTTTCTTCATTGGAGCGAAATTTAATCTTGCTGATCTTGGTCAAGCCATCGACCAGATCTTTGACTTCAGTGCCAAAAGTTTGCTCAATCTCTTCGAGAGTTGCGCTCGTATCCTCGACGGTATCGTGCAAAATTGCTGAAACTATGGAAGGGGTATCGAGCTTGAGTGTGGCGACGATACTGGCCACAGCCAAAGGATGAGTAATATAGGGCTCACCTGAGGCTCTGAACTGGGTTGCGTGACATTTGGCAGCATATTCGTAAGCCAATTGGATTGGCTTCTTGTCGATCTTAGGCATGTAGGTATCAAGGCTCCTCAGGAGACCTTGATATTCTTCTTCTGGGGTCGTCAGTTTCTGGATCGGCAACGTGCTATTAGGATTAGGTATTTCTTTTTTAATTCGATCCGTCGTCATGCTCTCGACCTAGCCAGGAATGTGACACTTCCTTGACCTTTGATTGTTGCCAGGCCCGCTGACGTCAGCCGCCCAGTTGCTGTTTCAGTTCCCTTATCCAATCGGCAGTTTTGAACTCTTCATTGAGTTTTTCGCAAAGAAGCAGGCCTTCGCGCTGACTCTCTGGATTTGGTTTAGCACCGAGGATCAGGGTTTTCAACTCATGAAAGGATGTGTCCAGGTCACGATTGACGAGGAACACTTCGTAATCTTTGGCATTTTTTATTTCATCGAGGGCGTTTTGAAAGCGCAGCCAGCGTTGCTGTAGACTATCCGATCCCCGAGATTCTAACCTCTGCCAAAGGGTTTGCAAACTGGGAGGCAGGATAAAAATGCTGATGGCCTGTGGCAAGAGCTGACGAGCTTTGTGCCAACCCTGAACATCGATTTCTAGAAGGGGGCTTTTTCCTTCTTTTTCAATGCGTTGCAGTTCATCGAGGGTGGTGCCGTAGAGATTTCCATGCACTTCGGCCCATTCAATAAACGCCTTTTGCTGGACCATGGCTTCAAAGTCTTGACGCGATACGAAGTGATAGTGATCCCCTTCTTTTTCACCTTTTCGAGGGGGACGCGTCGTATGACTGATCGACATTTCAAGCTGCTGGCATTCTTTAAGAAGCCGGCGATTCAAAGTTGTTTTACCTGCGCCGGATGGGGCGGACACCACATAAACTGTCATGATTCGAAACTACTCCTGCAATGGCGATCAGCGGCTTATTCGATGTTCGCCACTTGTTGGCGAAGACGCTCAACAGCTTGTTTCAGACTCAGAGAATGCTGAGCGACTTCAAGCTGTGTAAGTTTATTGGAGATGGTGTTCACCTCACGGTGCATCTCCTGACAAAGAAAATCCATTCGTCGGCCAACTTCTTCTCCGCCTTGAAGCAAACGGCGAAATTCGGTCTCGTGAGCGGCCAAACGAGTCAGTTCCTCTTCGATATCGGAACGATCGATCAAGAGGGCGACTTCACTCATAAGACGCTCTTCGGGCAACAGACCTGTAAGCTTTTGGCCTGTTTCCTCCAACGAATTGAGCAGCTTTTCCAAACGTTTTTTGTAATTTTCGTAAAGGTGCTTTTGGATAAGTTCACGTTTGCTGAGAATCGCTTCCCGATCCAACTGCATGGTTTCCAGAATTTTAACAAAGGCTGGTTCCAAAGCCTTGCCTTCACTGCGTCTTTGCACGAGGACATTGGCTAAAGCTTTGTCGATGGCAGCGCTCACTCCGGCTTCGTGGGTGTGCACCAACTCTTCGCTATTGACCGCATATTGGTTTTCCAACACTCCTTCGAGGCGAAGAAGTTCGTAGGCGCTCAGGGGCTTAAGCTCGATCTGGGCCGCTAGGGACAGGCTTTGACTTGCTTCCAGATAATGATTCACAGCTTTGGCATTGAGTCTGGGCAGCCCGGCTGTCCGATCTAGCGGCACCAAATCCAGAAAGACATCCACTTTGCCACGGACCAACCGCTCTTTGACCCTATTGATCAGGCCGGGCTCCAGGGCAATAAGGCTGCGCGGCATTTTGATCGAGATGTCGCAAAAACGGGAATTGAGTGTGCGGATCTCGCAGCGATAGACAGTGGTGGGACTTGTTGCCTCACCGCTGCCAAAGGCCGTCATGCTTTTTAGGCTCACGATTGCTCCATGGGTGATTCTTTGAATCGGGAACCTGGGTCATGTCCACGATTGTCTCTCTAGGCCGAGGTCTCTTGTCGATCAACTTTTGGAAAATACCCGCGTGGAAGCCTTTGTTCAACCGATCTTTCGGTGAGAGCCTTGGAGTTTTCTCGCTAGTGGACGGGGGCCCCTTTGAGCTACCATAGACTATAGAGGCTTTCTGGGCTTGGGTTTCGCAGGAAAAGAGAGGGATGAGTTGAGCTTCAATTTAGTCTTTCACGTGGCTTCCGCGCTCGCTAGTGTGCTTCTCATTTACGCTCTGCTACGCTTACAAAGCTTAGTCCGCTTTCACGGCCAGCTCTGGCAAAGTTTGGACCCGTCACGGCGAGCTGTTCAGTTGGATTGGCCGGCCCTTTTCCTGCAGAAACTGGGGCAGGCGTTCCAGATACCCGTGGATGGCCTTGGGGAGAAGGGGCAGCCACAAAAAATTAATGTCAACGCTTGGGTGACAGCGCACACCCAATTAGGTTTCCAAAGGATAAGCTGGCAGGCAGAATCCACTCTTCTGCTGGTGACACGTCAGCAGGATACGACGGGACAATGGGTTGAAAACTTGGAAAAGGCTTTGGGCGGACAGATTAAGATCCAGCTCAAGCCGGTAGGGACCGATCAATTATGAGGAGTAGCGTGCTGATGGGGAAAACTTTGAACGGCTGGTTGTTTTGGGTATCAATCATTTTGCTGACGGGCTGCCAGACGCTGAATTCAGAGGCGCCGGTCGAAAAGCCTCAAATAACGAAAGACAGCAAATTGGAAGAGGCCTATAGCCAAGCCGTCAGTTATGGAGCCGAAACGCTCCAAGAGCTTCGGGATTTGGCGCGGGACCGCAATCAACTGGTGGAACTGCATAAGCTGGCAGAAAATGATCTGCTGAAAAATAGCGATCGCTTGCCGACCCCAGTCTTGCTCAACGTCGCTCATGTCTTTCGGATCACCAGCCCTTCCATGAATCCTCAAGTTCTTTCTGTGATGGCTCGTTCCAAACAGGAATCGGTTCGCCGTATCGGCTGGCGTCTTGCCTCGATGCGCCCTTCCTCAGAGTTGGCGCGAACGATTGAATCATTGCTGACCGAAGCTCTGAACAAAGGCCAGGAAGACTCTATGCTGGTACCTGAAATGGCCACTGCTATTCAGGAAAATAGTATCAAGAGTGCTTATAGTTTCGTCGTGCTCGGACTGATGCAGCAAGGCAACCCCGAATATGCGAATGCCATGCTGGCCTTGGATGCGGGCAAAGCACCAGGACCTTTTATCGACTATTTGAACAAAGCTGATATGGATGACCTTCGTCAATTGAATCAGAAGTCCATCAATCTTCTGACCTGCACCGTTATTTTCAGGTTCTTTTCGGAAAATCAATTGCCTCTCAATCACCCGGGAGTGCCGATCGTCTTTCAATTTGCTGTGTCACGCAATCGGGCGCTTTCTGAGATGGCTTTTGCGGTTTTGGAAAAACATATTCCAGACAATCGGCTGGCTCTCGCTGTGTTGCTTTCCCGGCAGCCGGTGCCTGTCCAGGTCGCCTTTATCGAAAGCTCACAGCGTGAATCTACGGCCAATCTGCGCCTCTTCCTGGCAGATATGAAGGAAGTTGCGCAGCAGAAAGAAGTTATCGAAGAGCTTAATTCCCAGCAGGGAAGCACGGAGAAGTAGGTGTCGATAGCCATTGGAGGATGGCGGATCTCGTTTCGTTCATAAGGGGCAGAAGAAAATGATTCGCCCCTGGCACCTCAACAAACTCACTCTTGCCCAGCTGTTGATGGAGTGATTGTCCATACGCGCTCTTAGCCAAATAATCCCTCGCGCCATAAACGAACAAAGCTGGCACCTGCAAGAGATGCAGTCCCGGTGCAAGCGCGTTTCGCCGAAAGAGTTCGGCTATGAATGCAGGATAAGAAAGTGCCAGGGAAGGCTGCAAGCGAATGGGAAATCTTTGGCGACGAAAGCGGCCGAAAGCCGGCAGCGCCGAAGACCAACCAAAGCTTTGCAGCTGCTGCCAAAAATCCTTGGAACAAAGACTTAAACATTCAGCGAGCACAAAATGGGCGCTGAGAGTCACCTCTTTCGGGAGGGCTATCAGCACCAGACGACTCCACGGTATTTTTTCATTCAAAGCCAGATCCAAAGCGATCAATGCTCCCAGACTGTAACCGATAGCTTCCCAAGACTTCACAGCTGGCAATTGTGAGACGAGCCAACGCACGAGTTCGTCTCCACCCCGCAAGGCGTTTTCAAAGGAAAGAAGTGTGCTGCTGTTTTGACCGTGTCCTGGCAGATCGAAGCTCAATACCGCCCGACCACTTCGCAAAAGATCCAGTATGAGATTCTCCCAGCCGAATAGAGCATCATTGCCAGTGCCGTGGAAAAGCACCGTGCCGATGCGCGCCGAGGCTGGAAGAAACAGGTGATACTCGGTTTGGGAGGACTCGCCATCATGCATGAAGTGACCATGGCTTTCGGTACAGCCAAGTTCCGAGAGTCTTTTGTGAAAGGCGGAAGTCCGATTCACCGAAGGAATGAGGGTGACGAAATTTCCATTCAAACCGTTCTCGCTTTCCTTTGGTTGACGAAGTCGACGATCCTCGCTAGCCTCATAATATATTATTAAAGGGGCTGAACTCGCAATGGAGCGTTGTACCGGTCCGTTACTCGAAGAATATCTCGCCACTTATGGCTGGACGTTTCGTGCGTCTGGCAAGCAGGAGTGGCAAACCGCATTTCAAGGGCAGGATCGAAGCTTTCCCTTGCGTATCCATCTCACGGACACCTGGATCTCTTTTGTAATCGAACCGTATCTGAACCTCGATATCGATTGGGAAAGCTGGCCCGAAATCTCGCGTTGCCTTTTGGAGTTGAATGGCACCAGTTCCATGGTCCGTTTGAGTCTTTGTGGCAAGGGACAGATCGAAATGGGCCTGGAGGCCCTGAACAATCGATTTTGCTATGAATCCTTCTGCACCTGTATGGGGCTCCTTGGTTTCTATGCCGACCAGTTCTACGATGAGATCCTCGGTCGTCTCGATAGCATCGGCTTTAGCTACACGGAAAGTCTGAAACTTCTCACCTAATGTGGGGAATTGACCAAGCCGCTTGCATGCTTCCCTAATCAACTCTTCCTCACTTCTGACGATAGGGATCAAGAACCATACCGTGCGGGAGTATGAGGGAATGTCGTCGGCGGAACCGGTCACTAAAATCGGGCCCTATATAATCGAATACGAGGTCGGAGCCGGTGGACTCGGCAGAGTCTTTCGCTCAACCGATCCTCGGACCGGGCGTGCGGTTGCCGTGAAAATTCTGCATGACCGATACCAGGAAAGTAGAAAATTTCTTGGTATCTTCCATCGCGAGCTACTCATCGTTGCTCGACTCAAGCATAAGCACATTGTCGAGTATATTGACGCCAATTTTGATCCTCCCAATTGCTATATCGTTACTGAATTTATCGACGGCTGGTCGCTCTATAAAATGATGCGACACTTCGGAAGACTGCCGCCATTGGTAGGCATGTGTGTCGCCATTGATATTTTGCAGGGGATCGACTATTTGCATTTGCACGATACGATTCATTCGGATCTATCGAGTCCTAACGTGCTCATTTCCAATACCGGTAAAGTTCTCCTCACGGATTTTGGTTTGGCTTGCAATGGCGAAGTGGAAAACTATAAAAACTATATGGTCGGCACGCCCGGCTATTATTCTCCGGAGCACGTCGCTGAATCGTCTATTTCACCGCAATCCGATCTCTATTGTGTGGGACTTCTCCTGTTTGAGATGGTGACCGGTGAAAAGGCCGTGAAAGCCAGCAAAAAGCGCGAAGAGATTTTGCATTCGATGAAGAACATCGACTTCTCTGCCATTCGCTGTGATGATCGGCGTATGCAGTCCATGCTGCGAAACTTTCTGAAAAAAGCCCTGAAATTCAAGATGGGCGGTCGCTACAAGAATGCTGAATCGATGATTGTCGATGTTTACAAGATTTTGAAGCGCTTTGAGATTCGCTACTCGCGCTATGCGATAAGGCAGTATCTGGCTGATGGGGAATTGGCGGCACCGCTTCCAGATAAGTATGTTCAAGACATCTACGCTGGCCATGAGCGCAAATAGCTTGCTCTTTTGTTTCGCCTTCCTTGATTATGCGCCACGGATTCTATGCCACAGGCTGAATCAAATCAATCAGTGGTTTCCTGAATTGGGTCAATACGGAAGATATAGACAGCTCCGAGGTTTGCCTGATTCGAAGTCCCGTATTGGTCGGCCCCCACCACGAAATCAGCAATGCCGTCGCCAGTGATATCGGCATACTCGACACTCGTACCGAAGTTTGAAGGCGTGGGATCGGGGTTGTAGAGGAGCTGCAGCGTCGCGCTTTCGATTGTTCCTTCGGTCAGCTTCTTGCCGGAAACAATCTTGACGTTACCCGTGTTGCCCAGACGTCCTTGACAACCTGGACAGCTGATGGCGATTTCGGAAACATTATCGCCATCGATATCGCTAATCACCCGAACCGTTCCCCCTAGCATAGAACCCGCAGCGCCTATTTCACGAACGATGACGCTCACGGATTGATTCGAATTTTTGTAGCCTAGGATCCAGTATTCGGGGACAACGGTGCTGGTGGCGACGGCGAGATTAGTATTGGCCACATAGATAAACGCATCATAGCCACCTGCAGTTGCCCCATCGAGGTCAGGCAAGCCGATGACCTGAGTTCCAAAGCCTGCCAGGGCCCCCAGTCCTGCTGTGGCAGCGAGTATCGCTGGATCATTGGCATCGATGCGTTTGATGGTGACATTGCTATCGGTGGCTTCGACCGGAATCGCGTTACTCGTCATGTTCCAGGTTGAGCCACTTCCATAGATACAGCCGCAGCCTGTCGTAAGGCTGGAGCAAGAATTCCAGTCTGTGCCACCGAACACGGCAGTTTTACCTTTCAAGAGGAAGACAGCGCCTCGGTTACTGCCGACGGTAAGAGCAGGTGCACCGACCACAATATCGCGAACTCCATCGCTGTTGGCATCCGGAATAAAGGAACTGCTGGTACCGAACAGCGAGTTGTTATCAGCGTCGGCGTAGTTATAGTTGCAACGGGTTGTCCAATAGCTTTCGAGGCGCTGCACGGTCACCGATCCCTTGTTGCTGGGTTGGGTGGGGTTGCCGACGGTGAGGTACTCATAGTTCGAGTCGTCAACCAGACTGCCATTGTTATTCCAGTCGTTCCGCTTGTCGATGAAATTTTCAGAGCGTGAGTAGGAGCCAGCATTATAGATAGAGGCCGTGGTAAAGTTTGGGCTGGAGCCCGTGGGCAGCGGCTGAATCAGGGAGTTAGAACTTAGTTTCTGTAAACTCCAGCCTCCTCCTCCCATTCCCCCTCCTGATGAATACTTGCTAAAGTAGATGTCTGATGAGACGGTGCTGTTCATCAAAGTGCTACCCCATAGGGTTTCCGAAGGCTGAGCCGCCGGGCAGCTACTACTGGTGATGCTGGCGCTAGCCACCGAATAAAACGAAAGGACACCACTGCGCATCCCATTGCATAGGCGTCCCGGCTCACTGAATGCAAAGTCAGGTACCGAGTCCTGATCGATATCAGCTAAGGGTAGGACCGCTTTTCCGAGCCTAGCACCTGGCGTGACACCTGTGATGCGTGTAGGTAACGAGGCGCTGAGTTTGACTTTACCGATGAGATTAATCTGGCCGACACTATTGGTACCGCCCACCGATCGACCCGGAGCCGATACGATCAAGGTCGATTCGTCAGTAAACGAAGTGCTGGTCAAGCCAGAAGGCATCACGGCGGCACCGAACGCTGCATTTTGGGAAGGTTGTCCAGTAATCTCGCGCGAGATGCCGGCGTCTATGAGATTTGCTTGGGTAAAGATGTTGATTTTACCGGCGCCCCATTGACCCAAAATCTGCTGTTGAGGCGATGATATCGCGATTTCGATACCAGCTCCCGAGGTCCACTCGCCAACCGGGGCAACGTTATAGCCGAAATAGGCCCAATTTTTTTTGATACTGTAGTCAGTGGAGCCATATATCTTAACTTGTCCGCTATCCCAATAGGGAGCGGAAATAGCGATCTCATCGATAGTACTGCCGTCAGCATCGATGTTACCAAGATTGAAGATACGGGAACCAAAGCTAGCGTAATAACTAAAATCCGGACCGGTCGCACGCACTGTTTCGCAGAGTTCCCAGCTGCCCGAAGCCATTTTGAAAACTGAAAATGCGCCTTTGGAATAATCCTGCCAGTCGCTGGAGAGGTTGAGGCGCGGTGCGCCGACGATGAGAGCCGGGCCTGAATAGGCTCCACCTGTACAACCAGGCCAAGTGAAATTGCTTGAATAAGTAAGGGCCCCTCCAAAAGATGCTTGGTAAGCTTCCAAGCTCGTGAATGCCGCAGAGTCTCCCGTCAACAAGAGACTAGGCGTGATCATTGCCCCGCTTAATGCCAGTTCCCACACAGCACCTTCTTTGGAGCTGGCGTCTGATGAATAACCAGGCTCACCAACCAAGAGAGTGTCGCTGCCCGCGTTAGTTTTGCAGCTGAGATCCCAACCAAACAAGCGCGCGTTCTCCACATAAGGGGTACTGTCCAGCGTGCTGGTCCATATCTGATAGCCGTACGAAGTACAAGGCGATTCATTCCAGTTGGAACAGTAGGAGTAACCATCGATGGGAGCTGTGGCTCCAGTCATCGGATTGAGCAGCCCAGCAAGCCTGATCCAGTTTGCACCGCTTTTTTTGTAAACATAAACGGCACCGGCGTTGTTATAGTTGACTCCGTTGACTGCCTTGTTCAGCCCTGGTGCACTGATAGCAATCTCATCGACGCCATCATTATCAAGGTCACAGGGCACCACACGATGGCCAAACATAGCCGAACGATCGAGGTCTTCAGAAAGGGTCGTGGTGAATTCACGGCTGCTCAAATCAAGGAGTTTGACAATGCTACACTGAGGACAGCTGCTACCATCGTTATTGGATCCGATGGAGACGGCTACCGTCTGGGAATCGATCTGTTTTAATGATCGCGCAAAGGAGGAGTCAGCCTGTGGGTCGCCCAAGATATCACGTTTCGAGAGATAGCCAGTCGCAAAGAGCTGGACCCTGAATTTTTTAGCATTACCGGAATAAATCCATTCACCTATGTTACCGGCCTCATCAGTGGGCCGCACACGCCAGTAGTAGGTGCCGGCGACGCTTAAGGGTGGCGAGATGATGATGGAGTTAATGTTTGAAGTCATCTGACGCACGATTGTACTGCAGCCGACATTGCTACAGACGTCGACATCATAAGTCATGGCAGTCTCGCCCGGGTAATTGGAAAGCCAGGCCAAAGGCGTGTTGAAAGCACCCGTTGGTGTTTCTGGGAAGAGCAGAGTCATGCCGTTGACATCGGGAGCCGTGCGATCCAGGGTGAATACGGCGGAAATTTCACCATTGCCACCTGTGACGTTGCCTGCTGCATCGGCAAAGGCAACATAAATACGCCGCTGGCCTTCAGTCAGCAATTGCAGTGTATAGGTATAGTTCGGAGTGTAATCGAGCCATGCGCCACTTGCGAGGCCAGCCGACGCTTCAGCGAAACGCATACGGGTCGCGCCCTGTGCCGAGAGAGTCAAGGGCAGGCTAATCGAATTGATGATGCCGTTGGAATTATTGACGAGCACAGATCCTGCTGTGGGTGCCTCGAGGTCGATCAAAAGTTGTGAGCTAGCAGAGAGGCCGTCACTGTCTGCGGCTTCGAGATAGATGGTGATGAGTTTGCTCGAAGGGTTAAATTCCATGTCGATGGTCAACTCTGGGAGGGTGACATCGACCGGCTTAAAGATCGTATCACTAAAGTCCTGCAGCTTGCTGACGCGATACTTTGAAGATTTTGCAAGTTTGATGCTCAGTTCTGCTCGACCCGTTGCCTGATTCAAACTATTTAAAGTAAAAGAGCTTACCTGAGGTCCCGTGGAAATAAGCAGAGTCGCCGAGCCCAGGTCAACTGTTTGTTGGTCACCGATCGAGACATTATTCCATTCTTTCGATGCAAAGCCGTCTTTCTCGGCGCGTACGAGATAGCTACCACGAGGCAGAAATCCTAGTAGAAAATTTCCATCTGCATCAGTCTTGGCGATATACGTTGTCCCCGGGACAAAGATGTCGATGCCCACAGCGGATTCCCCTGTTTCCAGAGTCACGCGACCTGTCAGGGCCCCTACTTTGCGGACAGAATGCTCACCGGTTGCTACGCTCCTTGTGCCATCCGCATTGACCTTCAAGTCCCGTGCATCCAGTACGATTTGGCCCTTAGCGCCAATAGCAGTTTTGGTTTCTTGGGCGGGAGCCAGGAACAGCGATTTGACATAAAGGAAGCGTGGCACTGGAGCGGATGTTCCGGCAGCGAGTGATGAACCCTCATTGATCGTTATAGCAAAAGTCCCTGCAGGAGTTGTCTTGCCCTCGGCGATGGGAGTACCACTCTCGTCGATCAAAGAGACTTTTTGTTCGCCAGATTCGGAGATTTTTAGGCTTGGCTCGAGAACCAGTTGACCCGTGACGGAGACTGTTCCGGTAATGGCGCTGCCCGTTGCCGAGGCAGAACCGCCGTTACTGACACGAGTTGTGCCGCTGTCACAAGACCCAAGAGTTAAGCTTAGCAACGATAAGGTAATGAGTGAGCCTATACTTTTCATAAGATTCGAACCCCTGCAATCAGTCGGCATAGAGGTCCCACCTAGCTGGTGATTGACCCATTCGATCTATCTACTTGTTGGCATCGGAGATTCGCCTTAAAAGTTGAATAAGATATAAAATAAGGCAATATCATAATGGATATCATTGGCTTATCTTGTGGTGGAAAGAGGCCTGTTAGGCCAATAGCACACCGATCTTTGGCGAACATCTGGCGGAATTTTATTCACTGGGGACTGAGAATAGTACCGGCTTGTCCAGCGGTAAAGAACTTGCCGTTACCAAACACGATTCCATTCAAATCGTTATTGGTATCGCGATGATCGTAGCTGCTCCGCCGGGCATGATTCATCAAGCTATTTTAGGCTCACAGGTTCCGGCCATAAGCTGGCATCTTACTTGCAGTAAAGTTAGCTTGAGCAAAGGCCAAGCTTGACTCGCTTGACAGCTGAGTCATAGGTCTCAATAAAATCATCAGTCGTGTTGCGCAGAGGAGCGGATTGTGGGAAATTTTGGGACTTTCGTCTTTGTTTCAAGTTTGTTTTTGGCTCAGACGTCGCTTGTCCAAGCTATTAACATCGACGCTGTTTCGTTTCGCCCAGCAAAAGCTCCTGCCATGGCCGGACAATATGCTCCCAACAGCAAGCTGGCCAAAGCCGAAAGATTGGGTGGAGGAACTCTGATGGGTCCTGAGGAGATCGCCTTGGACAGCCTTGGTTTTATCTATACAGGCAGTTCCGATGGGACAATAAAAAAAATATCTCGGCAAGGGGAAGTGAAAACTTTTGCTGTGACCGGCGGCCATCCTTTGGGTCTTGACTTCGATGCCGCGGGGCACTTGATTGTGTGTGAACCCTACTCAGGCTTGCTTAAGGTCTCACCCGATGGTCAAGTCACAACACTGGTTCAAGAGTTTGCTGGTAGGAAGCTGGGACTGCTCGATGATGTTAAGGTAGCGAGTGATGGACGGATTTATTTTTCTGAAGCTAGTAGCAAATATGCTTTGGATCAGTATCAAATGGATTTTTTAGAGGCCCGTCCGAACGGTCGATTGTTTCGCTATGATCCACTCTCAGGCCAAACCGAACTCTTGCTTGATCAATTGTATTTTGCCAATGGCATCGCATTGTCGGCGACGGAAGATTTTGTCCTTGTCGCGGAAACCTCTCACTATCGACTGACCCGTCTTTGGCTAAGTGGACCAAAAAAAGGCCAGCGGGATATCTTTTTAGATAACCTTCCCGGTATGCCCGATACGATTTCCTCCAATCGTCGGGGGCGGATTTGGGTGGCTTACTATTCCGTTCGAGATCGGGTCATCGATGGACTTCAGCCCTATCCCAGTCTTAAAAAGCTCCTCGCCAAAGTCCCGAAGCAGTGGCTGCCCAAGCCCAAACCCTATAGTTTTGTGGTCGCTTACGATGAGAACGGCCAGGTTTTGGAAAACTTGCAGGATCCATCAGGCAAAACTCTCGGCAACATTACATCGGTGGAAGAGTATAAAGGTGAACTTTATCTGGGCTCTTTAACAGGGACTGCTGTGGGTGTGTTGAAGCTGTGATAGAACTGAAATAGCTAGAAAATTTGTCCTTCAATTCAAGGATTAAAACTGGTAGCCAATCGCCAGCATTGTGCTGGCGAAGGATTTTTCTCCTATAGCTTTTACATTCCAGGAAGTACTCTTTTCATCAGCATAGGCGTGGGACATTGAAGCAGCGAAAGCCAGTGCGGTAGATGCGAGATATCGGGTCATTGCCATAGTTTTTTCCTGTTAGAAAAATATTTATTCAAAGGATCGATTTTTTAAATTATTCGCAGTATTTTTGCTATTTCTTTCGCTATGTGTATCAGGAGGGGATGTTGAATCTCTGGTCGAGGAATCGCTTGGTATCCATGTAAAGGTGAATCAGGATAGCAGCTCCGCCCACGGCCCCAATCAATACGATAGGCCAGCCCCAAAGATGCGTGACAACCCATTTGAACCAGCGGTGCCGGCCATGTATCGCGTAGTCTTCAAAGAGTTTTGGTTGCCGAAAGTCTGCAAAGGAGGCGAAAATTGCGGCCCATCCTGCGACAAAAAGTTGTATCTTTTCGAAGATTTTCTTGGATTCGATCATAAACTTTGTCTTTCAATTTCTGGGGATGCTTGGTTCAGAGAGAGGGACAAGTTCCTGCTTCCAATATTGCAGTGTGGAAGATAAGTGCGTCGTTTGTGGGTCGGCTATTTTTGCTGTTGTGGAATATAAGAGTTTTGCTAATCTTGCCGATTATTTGGCAATTTGCTCATTGAATGATTCGTCCGGAATCGCTGTAAGGATACCGTTATGATAAAAAGTACTTCAGTAACTCAAGTTCAATCCATTCATATCGGCTGCGAAAAATCCAAAAATCTTCTTTACAAGGCTCGGGATAGAAATTATCGGGTCGATGACTCCATCTTTGAGTACTTGCGTTGCGATTGCGGTACCGTTTACTTGAAGAACGTTCCCTCTGATCTTGGTCACTACTATCAAAAAGACTACACGGCTTATTCTCATCCCCGTAGCGCCGAAGATATGGGTCCAGCAATGGAGAAGGTTCGTTTTCGTTTGGACCTTGTGCGAGAATTCAAGAAGTCGGGGCGTCTTTTGGAAATTGGGCCGTCGTTTGGAGCTTTCAGTTTTCTAGCAAAACAATCGGGATTTACAGTGACGGCCCTTGAGATGAGCAGCGAATGCGTGCGGTTTATGAATGACGTGCTTGGAATCAATGCTATCCAAAGTTCAAACCCCGTATCAGTCGTGCCTAAACTTGGATCGTTCGATG
>JBGSRE010000978.1:0-4876 GCA_041737755.1 Oligoflexus sp. | reverse complement strand
TGGGAGGCACAAAACTTCACGACTTCATTGGATCGAAACACCATTAAGGGTGCGCCTGAATTTGACCCTATCCAAGTCAATGATGAGGAATACTTGGAAAAACTGTCGAATTACTACAAAAATTTGAAGCAATCCTGGCCATCTCAAGGAGAATTTGTGGAAAGAAAAACCCATTCCCCTACCCATTCAAGCATGACTTGATTACTCAACACATTTAAGGCCGGAACGCCCGGCTTTAAGGTGAGGTGTGTCGTACAAAATTCTTGTAAACGAGTTCTATCACGGAGCTGATGTGGGATCCAGAGCACATCGAGCGAGACGGATTTGGCTTTATTGTTCCTCCTGAACAGTTTCATACCCTTAAAAATCCAGCATCGCTTGCCTATGTTAAGCAGGAGGATTTACGGGAAAGCCGGTTACCCTTCCGCTTCTGTCTCTCTCAGCGGGACTTTTTTCAGTCAAAAAAAAGGTTCAGGATCTACTGCTCGATGCAGGCTTGCCACCGGCGGAAGTCCTGGCAATGGCTAGCATCCGTCCCGCCGCAAAGCTCGGCCTTGAGCATGAAATCGGAACGCTGGAGACTAGAAAAATGGCTGATCTGATTTTACTCGCCGAAAATCTCCTTCAATCCAGATGCGCTCTGCATAGTATTAAGACGGTTTTGAAAGATGGCAGCCCTTCGGCCTTCTCATCCTGTGAGGTCCTCAGGACTAGTTCAAGTGCTACAAATTGGATGTTTTTTTCAAGCGTCAATTCACTCACACTCCTGGTTGATCTCCCGGTTCAGCTTTGGTGACG
This sequence comes from Oligoflexus sp., assembly GCA_041737755.1. Lineage (GTDB taxonomy): Bacteria > Bdellovibrionota_B > Oligoflexia > Oligoflexales > Oligoflexaceae > Oligoflexus. The sequence continues at coordinate 4,078 of JBGSRE010000978.1, read as the reverse complement.
ATATATGCCTCCCCTTGCAGCAGTTGCAGGTTTGATTGCAACCATGCTTGTCTCGGATTGTGCGTTGCTGAATGTTCGCCATGGGATTGCCATCGCTTCCATACAAACACTTTCAGCGAGCTATCTGCTTTCATCTCCTGGCGGAGTTGTTCCATGGTTTTTCGGTCGGGCACGATCAGCGCATGACCCGCCTGAATCCAGTTCAAAGCGTCTGCCATCTGATGCAAGCCCTTAACGGGCAATTCTGCAGTAAAGTTGAGAGAACCCCATTCGCTCCATACAAATCGCTGCACATTATAAAATCCAAGTGGCTTCGATAGCTGATTGCTGGCGGCGTATTGCCTCAGATCATGCAAATCGGAAAGTCCAACCGTCTTCATCAAGAGAAGGACGATGTAAAAGCTTGGGACCCAAAGAGTAAGAGACCACGCTAACCGTCTTTGACTGCAATGCTTTCGCCAAAGAGAAAGCAAAACTACCACTTGGATAAGCAGCACAAACCCACTGGCTATGACCAAAGCAGGGGGCCACCAGTCGCTCGATGGTCGAAAGCGCCAATGCAGAAGAAGAACGAGGATAGAGGGAATGACCGTCGCGAACAGCCAAAGGTTTTGGAATTGAGTTGAAAACCGTGGCCACTTGTCGAGGGCTCGACGCCAGCCGACACAAGCCCAGAGGAGAATGGCAGAAATTGTTGGCAGACTGTAGATTTCACTGCGATAGGGATGCCAAGCAAAAAACACGATGGTAGGAAGTGCAAAGGCCAGACTCATGCCGAGAAGCTGTCGATCCTTTCGATCGAGTCGGCCTCGCAGCATGTCATGAGCCAACGCCAAACAACCGAGTCCAAGCATGAAAGCATGGGGCCAAATTTGATAGCTGATGTTGGGAAGAAAGGCCTCGAGCATCGTGACTCCGTTGGGTCCTTTTTCCATCGTTTCTCGGACGACATAGGTTCTAAAAAAGTTTGCGCCATCGAGGTACCAAGGAATCAGATAGGCACAAAAGCCAAGGAGTGTTCCGATGGCTATCGAGGCTATTCCCTTTCTACTAAACAGCATGGAACGGAGGCTCGTGTCCAGCAAAGCATAGAGACAGGTCCCAGATCCCAGCAACACGCTATGCAAGGGAGATTTTATCCAGGAAGCGGCTCCTATCGTCAGCCAAAGCCAGAGCCATTGTTTCAAATCCAGGGGTGTTTTACTGAGGCCTAGGGAAAAATACAGACACAAGCCGTAGATGGTCACCAGCTCTATTTCCATTTGGCTGGCAAACATATGGGCGAATGCACCAGGCGATAGCACGAGGCCAAGTCCAAAAATAAACGGCATGAACTGTTCAGGCCAAATCTGTTTCAAGCGTCGAGTCAGGAGAAAGGCGATACCGCCCAATCCAACAGCATTCATCCACAGCACCGACCATAGACTATGCTCACCAAAAAGGATGACGCCTAAGCGAATGAGGATATAATGAAGGGGACCTTTGTAGTAGTTGGGCTGTTCAGCCAAAGTTTGCAGGAACCAAGAGCCACGAGCTTTCATTTCCAAAGCTTGTGCTATATAGACTTTTTCATCACCGGTTGTTCTCAGAACGGGCTCACCTAGGAAGGGAGCGTAAAGAAGCAGAAATATTCCCAAGACAATCCATTCAGGATAGTTCATCGGGAGGTCTCTTAAGCGATGACTCAGTCTATGGCCTTGGTCTTTCATGAATAACTGTCCTCTAGCGCTTGATGATACGCGGCCAGTCGGATATCCGAACTCTGGCCGATAGAATAGGGTCTTGCAGGATTAATACAGATCGAGGGGTTCTCGATTTGGTAATACTTCGGTCCAATCACTCCAAGTCAAAGAGCTATCTCTGAATCGAACCTGATAGCTCAGCGATGTCCACCGACTCGGTGGTGCCATCGAGCGGGGTTCAAGGAGCGATTGCCCCTGCTCCAGATTCTTGCCCATGTACCAATTTTCATTGTTCTGAAAGGATTCACCCAGCCATTCCCCTGTCTGGGCATTGAGCCATCTCACATGGGTCGTAAGATGAGAATTCCCATCGGGATCTTCGAAGCTAGCCAGTTTAAGGTTCAACTGAGCTCTGGAATCAAAACTTGCCTGGAGAACCCGAGGGGGAAGAGGCGCTTGATTGTAGCGCTTGATCGTGAAGCTATCCACCAGCCCTTGATCGAATTGCTTGCGATCGTCACCAAAGCCAAAGCGCCGCAAAGTGATGCTCGGGTTTTCACCGGCGCTCACGCTAAAATGCACCCAGCCCAAATTTGCTTGGCTATTGACATACTCGGAGTAGTCTTGCTGCTTGTAGTCGCCCCAATCATCAATAGCCCCACCTAATGATGACACAGATAGCATCGAGTGCCTTGAGCGATAGGAATGTCCCCTTGAGTAACCATGGGTATGTCCACAAAGTTGAAAACTTGGTTTGTCGGTTTTGATAGTAAAATCTTCCAAGAGCGTTTGAATTTGTCCTGAATAGCCTAATTCACCAGGATTCCAGGCTTCAGACTTAAAGGGGTGATGGAAGTAAGCAATCACAAAGTCAATTCGATCATTGGCTGCGGCTTCATCGAGTTGGTTACTGAGCCAATCCAGTTGCACTTGGATGCGAAAACCGTCATTGCTATCGAGGCTGATAAATCGAGTATTGCCAAAGTCAAAACTATACCAATGCTCAAGGTAGTCGGGAGATCCATTCTCTGGGCTACTAAAATAGGTGAAATAGAGTTCATGATTTTTTTCATGATTACCTGGAGCTGGATACACGGGGATCTCGCTCAAAAGACTTGCCATAGGCTGAAACCAATGATTCTGCCAGTCCATATAGCGATCCCCATTTTGCACGAGGTCACCGGCAAAAACAGCGAAAGAGGGCGGCTGCAAATCTGAATGAAAAGCTCGAGGGATAAGACTCTCTCGCAGATTCTTTTCAGTCACGCGAAAGCCATTTTGAGCATCAGAGATAGCAATAAAACTGAAGTCACCGACTACGTTGGGGGCACTGGTAAAGGTATAGCTGCTGGGTTCAATCCCTTCTGCACTTATGCTATAGGTGTATCGAGTGTCTGCTTTCAGATCCGTGAGTCGAGCTATATAGAGTCTTTGTAGCTTTGGCGCTGGATCAGGCAAGTCGACAATTTCTGCTTGCACGGTTTGAGTGAAATCACTGCCTGAAGCCTGGTAACTCAGCGTAGCATTGCTTTGAATCTTTGCTTCCCATTGGATCCATACACTCGAAGCGGATAGTTGCTGAAGATAGGGACCAGTAGCTTTCGGATCAGAATTGGCTGATGATTGCATGCAAAGCAAAACGAAAATGAAGAATTTCCGCATGAGATTATCTTCCTTGCAAGGGATTCTGGGCCAAGTTTCCCAGGTATCAGGAGTTTTGTAAGAAAGGCCTAACAAAAGACCTGAAAAGAATTGAATTTAGGATCTTCTGGACAGCACTCAATCATTATGGCTAACGCGTTGGGCCGACTGCATTCCCGACTGTGCTTGTTTTACTTCGAATAACGTCGATGGAGACTGAGTTCCCCTGGTCTTTTGCGGAATATTGATGACGGCCTGAATTGGGAAATGATCGGAACTCTGAACTTCTGCAACTCTTCGAGCCGATATACTTGTGAGATCCCAGCTTGCAAAAATGTAGTCGAGGCGCATGACGGGTAAATTCTTGTCTTTCGAACTGGGTAGAATCTTTGTTTTAAAAGTAAACTGCCCCCAATTGTTGTGGGCCATATAGGAATCGGAACCTATGGTATTAAGCAACTTTATCGTTCTTGATGCCGGAACCGCATTGAGATCGCCGCCGAATACATAGGGTCCTTTCAACTGCCTAATATACTCCCGAAAGAACTGCACTTCTTTTTCCTGCTGCTGCCAAAGATAAAGTCCCCACTTTATATTGTCCCATAGGCCTTCGCTGGGTGCTCGTCCGGCGAGAAATCGGATTGACAAAACGTTGACTTGCTCTTGCCCGACCTGCACGACGCAATGCAAAAAGCTTCTTTTTTTGTTCTTAGTTTGGTTCTCTATAAAATTATGCCTGGTAAGAGATGGCTGAT
>JBGSRE010000965.1:0-3693 GCA_041737755.1 Oligoflexus sp. | reverse complement strand
CTCGGCTGGCGAGCAACGGAATTGCTATCCAAAGCACTAGGCAGCGGTCTCCCTTTGAACTATGCTTTTTTGAGAGATAGCATCATCAGCGAAAGGATGCCTGATGGAGTCCAAAAAATGTACAGGTGCTCTGCTGATTCATGGTGACTATCTTGGGACCTTGGCGGCCGCACGAGCCTTTGATCGGCTGCATGTGCCCTGTTTTCTTGCTGACGAAAACCCTCTCTCCGTGACCGCTTTTTCGCGAAGCATCAAACAGCGAATTCCCATGCCGTCGACCGGCGATTGGTCGGCGTTTCTGGCTAAGCTCATTGAATACGGAAAGGGGTCTCCTCACCAACTGCTTTACCCCACCTCGGATGATATGGCCTGGCTTCTGGCACGTCACCAGAATGAGTTAAAACCTTACTTTCATCTCTATTCACCTGCCGTGACTGTCATCTATCAGCTGTTGAACAAACAACGTCTATTCCTGAGTTGCCAAGCCTGGGGCATACCCATGCCCGATACGTTGTTTCCTGCCAATCGGGAGGAAGTGCAAGCTCAAGCCTTGGCCGAAGGTGCATGGCTGCTGAAACCTCGAACGCAGATTGGATTGAAGTACGGTTATAAAGGACTCGTCCTACCAAAAAACCAAGATATGGCCGAGAACTTTGATTTCTTTAAGCAGCGCTTGATCTATCAGCAAGAAATGATCGCCTATGATGCAGACGTGGTACTGCCCATGCTGCAACGCTACTTTCCTCATGCTCAGCAATCTATCGTCAGCGTTGCCGGTTTTTATCATCCGAACCGAGGGATGCGGGCCATGGCTTCGCGCAAGATTTTTCAGTTTCCCAAAAGACTGGGAGTTGGCATTTGCTTTGAAGGTAGCATCCCTCCCGAAGAATGTGCCAGACATCTGCAAGTTCTCTTCGAAAAATCGGGCTACTATGGAGTTTTCGAAGCCGAGTTTATTTGGCATGAAGAGACTCAAAAGCATTTACTCATAGACGTCAATCCGCGTTTCTATGGGCAGATGAGTTTTGATATCCAACGCGGCCTGCCTCTGCCGTCTCTCGTTCTTGCTTCAGCCATCCAAGATGAGGTATTTTTTCATGAATTGTGGTTGAGTAAGGAAGCAAAGCCAGCTCCTGAACAGTGGAACTATGCTAACAGCTGGATGGTATTTTGGATGCTTATCTGTGGCTTTGTGGGCGGACAGACGCGCTGGCAGCAGATCCGCCAGTGGACAGCATGGTTTCGGCATCCTGAGCGAAGGTATGCCGATGCCATCTATGATAGGACCGATCTCAAGCCTTTTTTTGCAGCAATAGTCCGACAACTTTGGACAACGATAAAGCATCCACGGGATGCATGGCGGAAGTATATTCTCCAATCGGATATGTGAGATCCAATATGCGCAGTCGAATCATTTCCCTCTTGAAAACGGTCAGGCATCGTCTCTTGGCCAGAGCCAAAACCAGCTGTTTTCTGTTGGAAAGTCCCGAAGGGATCCGCTTGATGCTTGCTGGCAGTGCCGAATTCCAAAAGGATCTGACTTATCTTTGGGGACTTTCATCCTGGAAATCGACAGGGGCCCTGCACCGAAGATCCGTGCAGGACACGGCTGATCTGAAAATCGAGGAGAAGATAGGCTCCCCAAACAAAGCAGGGGGCCAAAGCATTAGAACTCAACTCCTGGTCGATATGCTAACGCCTATGCGTTCAGATTTCGATCTTTTCTTGCTCGATGTCCTGTCTAAAAAGAAGCGATATCATGTAAAGAAAGCTCTGGCGTGGGAGCACAGTTTGGAGTTCACGAGAGATTCATCCAAGTTGGACTTGTTTCTTAATTCCATGCTCCATCCCCAAACGGCATCGACTCATAAGGAACAGGCCCACCAATTGATACGTTCCGATATTTTAGGCAAGGGTGAACATTGGCAATTGCTTTTGCTTCAAGAAGGTCCGGCCCTCCAAGGTGGAAGTTTACTCTTGCATTCCAAACGCCAAGGGGTCCTGCGGATCTGGCGGCAGGCTGTCCACCCTAGTATTGATGATGCCCAGGCTATCAATCGCATCAAGGTCGCCCTCGATGCAGCAGCGATCAAAGCTGCATGCGAGGCAGGCTACGAGTTCCTTTCGTTCGGCCTAGCCCCGCACATCATCGAACATGGAAATTTCTATAGCAAGAAGCTTTGGGCCTGCGAGCCAAGCTGGAACCAGGTGCCTCAGTTTGTTGATATAAGACCCTTGAGTGAGCGTGGTGCGGAATATCTTGAACAAATTCCTATGGTCTGTGCCGGAACTGAAGAAAAACTGAATGCCGTCCTCGTTCCAAAGTCCCGTTTCGCTGCCGATCCCGAAGGCCTGAAAAGCTGGCTGGACCAATTTGCTTTCAGCGGTCTTCGTCATCTGGCTGTGTGGGATGCAGGGCAGTTGACATTGCATCCGAGCCACAAGGCAACCCATACTGTGAACGAGTAGGGATCGGAGCGAGGCTGCTGCCTCGTGCCTACCCTAGTCGGCTAACAGCGAGCCAAGGAGCGCCGCATTGTCTCAATTTCAGCAGCAGCCCAAGCTAGCATTTGCAACGGATCGGATTAAGCTGCTGAAGCAAAATCTCAGGCAGCATCCCATTTATGAGCGCCTCACCAGTTGGGACGAAGTTCGCCAGTTTATGGAAGTTCATGTCTATGCTGTCTGGGACTTTATGTCGCTTCTTAAAAGCCTCCAGCAAGAGATATGTGGCTGCGAGCTGCCATGGACGCCGCCAAGGGACCCTTTAGCTGCGCGCTTGATCAACCAGATAGTCCTTGATGAAGAAAGCGATTTAGCTCCAGACGGCAGCTACAAGAGTCATTTTCAGCTTTACCTAGAAGCCATGGAACAGATGCAATGCAGTAGAAGGGGTATTCAAGCCCTCTTGCTGCGGATAAGTGAGTTGAGTCGAACTCGTCAAACCGCATTGGCGAACCAGGGCGCTGTGGGACCTTTTACTTTGTCACAAAGAGAGACTCAATACCTCTTTACGGATCATGATTTGCCGCCCCCGGCTGCAGATTTCATGAGGAATACCCTGGCCAGTATAGGAACTCCTCTAGCGGTGAGAGCCGCGGTTTTTTTTTACGGCCGAGAAGAGATCATTCCCCAAATGTTTTTAGCTATGGTCAACCGGCTTCCTGAGGGAGGGTCGGCACCCTTGTTGATTGACTATCTCAAGAGGCACATCACGACCGACCATGAAGTTCATGGACCGATGGCTCAGCGATTGCTCGAACATCTGTTTATGGAAACGGATCAAAAAAATCTTCTGCTGCTCGCTCAAGAGCATGTTGAAAAAGCTCTGGAAGCAAGAATAGCCCTCTGGAATGGGATCTGCGAGATCTTACCGGCCTAGGCACCATAACAGTGGATCGACGCAAGGAGAACGTCGATCAGAACTAAATCTATAGTCCGAAAGGTTTGGGCGAAAGAGGGACTAAGGGCTAGCGATCCCAAGCTCAGGAAGTTTTCCAGAATGTGATCAAGCTGCCTGCACAGCCAAGGGATATATGTTCAGTTGAAAAATTTGCTGAGCTGGCAGCTTCAAAATGATTTCAAAATTTCGATAGCGCGCTGACTCGCCTGGCTCTAAATACCTCAGTTCCAATCCGGCTCCGATTTCCTTTAGCGACTCTAATACTGCATCAAGACCTACACCGCGTCCTG
>JBGSRE010000841.1:0-10061 GCA_041737755.1 Oligoflexus sp. | reverse complement strand
CAGCATTTTTTAGGGCAAAGCAGTTTAAAATTTATCAGCCAGCAGTGTGAAACGATCCGTCTTGAGTAACAGTCAAAGTTATGAGTTGGATTCAGTTTTAATTTTTTTATCGTAGCGGCCACTTATAGGTTTCCAGGACTTGCCCAAAGTCCGCCGCTTACTTCACGAGTCTCGCGACCATAGTATTGAGCTTGCTGGCCAGTTCGTTGAGATTTTTAGATGCATCGAGAAGCTGACTGACACCTTTCGAACTCTCGCTAGCTCCCACAGAAACATCGCTGATAATAGTGCTTATCCTTTGACTCGCTTTGCTGGACTCATTCACAACACGAGAAATTTCTATAATAGTCGTTGTCTGCTCCTCAACGGCAGCAGCAATGGTTTGGGATACCGTAGTTGTGTCCTCTACCGATTTCGAAATTTGGCTGATGGCGCTTACCGCGTTAGTCGTGTTCTCTTGAATTGCCGAAACTTTCAAGGCAATTTCTTCGGTCGCTTTGGCTGTTTGCATAGCGAGCTCTTTCACCTCGGTGGCGACCACGGCGAATCCTCGACCAGCATCACCGGCTCGGGCGGCCTCAATCGTCGCATTTAAGGCCAAGAGGTTGGTTTGCTGCGCAATCGAGCGGATGACTTTAACAATGGAACCGATTTCCTTACTACTCTCCGCAAGAACATTCATAATTGTCGTGGTCGACTGCGCAGCTTGAAAACTTTCCTTCGTTTTCTCAGAGCTGAGGCTGGTATTCTTGGAAATTTCAACAATCGACGCCGTGATTTCTGCCATGCTGACAGATACAGAATGAATACCTTGAGAGACCTCTGCCGATGCCATAGCAGCATTATTGGATTGATCAGTTGTTGACTTGGCATTAGCAGAAAGCTGCGTGGCTGTTGCTGTCAGTTCTTCTGAAGCGGCTGCTAAATGACTTGCGGTTTCGCCCAAGGTAGCTATCAGGGTCAGACTTTCCAGCTTTTCTTTGGTAATATCCGTCGCATATTTAACGATCTTGAAAACTTTACCTGACAGATCATAGATCGGGTTATAAGAAGCCTGAATCCAGACCTGTTTACCGGTCTTAGTTAACCGAGAAAACTGGCCCAAAGTGAATTGACCATTGCTCAGCTTGACCCAAAAATCGCGATATTCTGCGGTGCTTGTGTAGGAAGGATCGCAGAAGATCGAATGGTGTCGACCCTTGATATCTTCTAGCGCGTAGCCCATCGTTTTAAGAAAATTTTCATTTGCCTCAACTACTGTACCGTCTAGGTTGAAGTAGATGACAGCCTGAGTCTTTGATAGTGCAAGAAGCTCCTGATCTTTGAGTTTTTGCTGGCTAATATCGGCAGCGTATTTGACTACTTTTGTAAAACGTCCAGCGGCATCTTTGATGGGGTTATAGGACGCTGCTATCCATACTTCGCGACCTCCCTTGCCTATGCGTTTGTATTCACCGCTATCGAACTCACCGCGACCAAGTTTATCCCAGAACTGATTATATTCAGTTGACTTTGCATAGGTCGGGTCGACAAACATTCGGTGATGCTGACCTTTGATTTCTTTGAGGCTATAGCCCAGAGCCTTGAGGAAATTTTCATTAGCATCCTGAACGATCCCATGAGTGTCAAATTCAATAATGGCTTGTGATTTCCCAATGGCTATGATTTGGCCCTCAAAATCAGCCTGCTTGATCTTTGCGGCAGTGATATCAGTAGCGACTTCAAGGATTCGGTAGGTTTTAGCATCCGAGTCCAGCATCGGCAAGTAAGACGCCTCAAGCCAAACTTCTTTACCGCCTTTACCAATAAATGGAAATTCTCCGCATTCGGGTTCGCCACGATTGAGCTTTTGCCAGAGCTCGCGGTAAGCGGCGGATTTTGTGTAAGTTGGATCGCAGAAAGAGCGGTGATGCTGGCCTATGACTTCGCTCGCAGAATAACCAAAGGTCGTTAAAAAGATATCGTTGGCGCTCTCGATGAAACCATCAAGATTGAATTCAACCATCGCCATAGAACGATCGAGTGCTTCACACTTACTTTGGAAATCGCGCTCTTGAGTATTTTTCTGCCTATCTTTAGAACTATCACTTTGCTCTGAACTGGTATTCGATTCCAATTTTATTGCGCTTGCCATGGGCGACCCAACCTTTCGTTGTGCGGAAGCACAGAATACACTTCGAAAAACGACGCATAGGCGCAAGCTTCTACCGAGCTAGCTTCTTGCATCTGCCAATTGACATTCTATCATAGGGCCATTTCATTCGGGAGAAAGCTCCTGCTGTTTGAAGCCAAAGCTTGCTGATTTAACTCGTATTATGCGAGTGTAAGGAACTTGATGTTTTTCGAAAGCAAGTAGGACTCTTGCAAAAAAGGCTATGGAAACCTTTTTGGTATATATCGGTATATGCCGAGGAGCTTTTGCGCGTTTAGAAAATTGAATCGGTGTAAGGCTAAAGACAGGCACGGGCAGAGGCACGGGCACCCGCCGCTTTGCGGCTAGGCACGGAGGAGGCCGGCGCTGAAAGCGCCTCGGCCTCCTAAGGACAGCCCTCGGGACTGAGTTTGGCGATAGGAATTTCCAAAGTTATGATGTTTTCATTGCGGACAGTCGTGGGCGGTATCGATTTGACGTCCTTCATCAGGGCCTTGACCTTATCCATCTGTGCCCACCAATCACCCTTCATGCCTTTGGTTTTTTCCAGCTCTTCTCGCACGGCTGGGACACCATCCGCGGTGCCTGTATAAACCGTAGCATAGGCCAGACCAATCACACTGAATTGATAATAAAAGACCGTATTCTTCTCTTGATCGAGATCCTGTTTATTCAAAATTCTATTAAAATTAGCAGCTTTCTTCCCGCCACAGCTTCGGACTCCGGCGGCATCCCCGCACACATAGATGCCATAGACAGCTGTTTTTTTCAGGTCCACAGGTAAATCAAAACTGGCTCCCTGAGCGATATCCGACAGCGACAGCATGCGGCTCACAGTAGCTACATTCGGTAAGCTTTCCCTATCCATCGGCTCCAGCGATAGCAGGACATTGCCGCCCTGTCCCAGAGCAATTTCCATCGCTTCAAAATCACCCATATGACAAACCGGTCGGAGCTTGATCGTGGCCTTAAAGGATGTGGCTCCCAGTTCATCAACAGCCACACCCAGCTCACTCAAACCTGCCCCTGTGATTCTTGGAACATCGACAACGACTGGTAAAGGCCCGGGAGTCGCCGGCGCTAAGGCCGCATTGGGTTTATTCATGGCTTTGGCAGCGACGGAAACCGTGGGGTGATGCGCCTTAGGATCGGCCGGTTTCGTTGGCGGTCTGGTCAAAAAATTTGCCAACCAAAAGCTACCAAGGAGGATAGACATTCCGATCAGGAACGGCTTTACCTGAGCCGAGTTTCGCGATTTCTTGCCCGAGCTTTTTCTAATTTTACTCAAGGCGCCTGCTCCAGCTTAATTTTGGCAAAGTTGTCTAAAGCCATGACCTGAGTTTTTTGGAATATGCGCAGACCTGTGGTCTGCTTATTGAGCAAGATCGCCCTTAAATCCAAGCTCAGTGGTGTAGCTGCAGTGGCCTGGGAAAAACACGCCTGCATACCCAAGGTATTCAGCATGGAAAGCCTTTGAAGGTCCAAGGTGCTGTCGGGAAATTGCCTATTTTCCGTGCTGAGTGTGTTCACCGTGGTGCCTAATATCTTGCCCGTGACGACTACGATCGGCAACTGAGAATTAGGGCAAGTGCTGCAGTTGCTATTGACGATCGTGGGGCTGGCGAAGTTAAGCGCAGCTATTTTTGCTGCCCGTGGAGTTCCCGCCGTAGCGAGGCATTGGTTTCTGAAAGTCACTTCATCGGTGATGACTGCGCCGCCAAGAGTTCTTTTGACGAAGATTTTAAGAACGGGGCAATTGCTGGTGCAAACACCGCCCAAGCTAGTTTGGAGCAAAACTCCAGTAGCGGGTACGCCGGGAGTATTGTCTCTCTGCCGGATATCCCAGAGTTTTTTGATCAGAAGCCCCAGATCACTTTGATCTTCTTTGGCATCATGTTCGGCCTTGAGAAGTATCGAGGTCTTTTGATAATGGGTCCAGAATTGAGTGCCGCCTAAAACGAGCACGGTACTGATGCCCATAGCCACAATCATCTCGATAAGACTCATGCCGGACTGCAATTGCTGTCGATTAAAGGGCCACATTTAAAGTTCCTGTTTTGCTATCGTAGATCGTCCCCGAAGGGTCCGCAAGCGTCCAGTGCAGCATGTAGGAAACTTCCAGACCATAGCCCTTGCCAATCACATCGATACAACGGACCGCAGCATCGGTGCGGAGGTCTCGAATCTTGACATACACTTCCACAAAGGCACCCTGATTGGATGCAAAAGCATCCTTGGAAGCAAGATTAGCAGCAGTAGCTAGGGTATTAATATTCAGACAATTGTAAAAACTTTGGGAAGTATTGAGCGGCGAGGCTGTGCTAAAGGCGGTATTTGTGCAGCGCGTAATATCCGCCGCAGCCAATGCCGGTGCAGCTGCTGGATTGCCCTGCTTATCGCGGAACAATATTGGTTTTTGGGTGACTTGAGCTAGGCTGCCAATCGTCATCGTTGTGAAATAGGCGGTTTGGGTCGCCACACATCGATTGTTCAAAATATAGTCTTTGTACCTTTGAACGATGGTCTGGACAATCACGCTTTCGAGATCGCGAATAGCCACCGATGCTTCCGTTCGGCGTTTGGAAGAATTGAGGTTCTTGAAACTCACACTGCTCATCACGGCAACGATGGCAAACAATGCCAAGGCTACCAAGACACTGACGAGGGAAGTTCCAGATTCGCTGCTCCAGTGCTGGCTTGGCTTCACTCTATACCCTTTTTCCTAAGTTCAATGTCCTTGGGCAGCCAATGATTTTCGATGTGCTAGGTACTCTTGCAGATAAAGATCACCTGTAATGACACCATTAGCCAGAATAGCATGATCGCTCGGATCCTGCGAAGCCGTATCGATCACAAAATTCCACACCGTCTGCCGCGGCCGATCTGCTTCCACCGAGACCGCATTTACCGCCTCCCAAGTTCCCGACTGAGCCGCAATTTGATCGCCGACTTGAATGGCGTCAGCACGCTTCAAACCCTCTTTGGTGATCATAGGATGAGCCCTCGTCACCTTCACTTCACCACTGCCGGTTTGGATGACCAGCAGAGGAAACTTTTCAGGACCGGCGATGACGCGTTTGATGGCCATAGCCTCTTTACGAATCGGGTTATAGACACGATCCCCATCCTTTAGAAGATGGATAGCCTTCTCTGTTCCATCGGCCATCCGAATCTGAGTATCGTAGTCAAAGCAGCCCAAATCGATTCGCATATTGACGGTCGCCTTGCAGCTTGCTGAGTCAGCAGGCTCAACAATAACGAATGGAGTTCGGTTACCAAAACCACCCACCGCAAAGCAACGAGCACCAACCGGACATTTATCAACATTACTGGGCGAAGTCGCGATACCTTCTACTTCCCAACTTGGCTTCGCCGGTGTGAAATCAAAATTAAGAGAGCTGGCGACGCCATTGCTGACGATCGGCAACGTCATGTTTTGGCTTACGTTGGGGAAACCGCTGCCGAAGAACGGACACTTGTTGCTACCGGCGGTGACATGAACTGCGCAGAAATTGGTCGTTCCGTCGGCAGCTTTAATCGAACCCAAGATTTTATAGTCCGAAGGAGCCGCAGCAGCCTTCAGGATCGAAGCAATATGGGAGGCGAGCATGGCTGGTTCTTCATCCTGGAGAGCAAGCAATGGCGCAGGATCTTTTACCGACTGCAGAATCTTTATGCCAGGCAGATCCGTCGTCGGCAGGCCGAGCATCGTTTGCACTTCAGAAGCCGTCAAAGCCACGATGGCATCAATCTGCTTGGAACTCAGATCCTTGAGATCCTGAATTTTCTTAAAATCTACCTGATCCAAAGCCGCCAGCTGGCTTGGTGAAAGGTTGAGCAGGGCGTTTACCTGATTGGCCGTCAGTTGATGCAGGCTTACAGCGAGCGGAAAAGCAGCTTTCAGCTGCTTGGCAAGGGTATTCATGGCATCCATGATCGCCTTGGTCTGCTCAGGCAAAAGACCTTTAAGGGCCTTGTCATACTTATCCGCTGTCGACTGGTCCACGGCTACACTCGCGACCCCGGAAGTAGAGGCATTCGCTGGTGCACAGAAGGTTCCACCCGTCGCACTGGTTTGATTCAGCCCACTCACTTTTTTACCAGCCGTATCGGTCACGCTTAATTTCAAGGAACCAGCTTGAACCGATCCCACAGTCTCGGACGTGATATCGACACAACTGCCTGGCGCAACGGAGGCTTGATCAGTCCAGAGTTTACAGGTCGCTGGTGCCGTAACTCGATAGGTAAAGGAACAGGAAATGTTGTTTTCTGAATTATTATCGACCGCCTTGAGATAAGCATAGGTCGTATAGGACGCCATGCTTGTTCCATCAACTGCTACCAGTGGGCGCGGGGTGGTGACCTGCCAGTTATAAACAGCGCTATTGAGCTTTCTGATGCTGTTGGCTTTACCTCTGAGATCAACTATTTTGTGCAGTCCGAAGCTTGGAAAGCCTTCAATCAGAGCTTCGGTGGTATCAGGAATTCGCGCTGAAACCGCCACACCCGATACATTCAAGACCAAAGTCATCGGTGTGTTCGGCTGATAATCGCTTTGCCCATCGGCACTGGTAAGTTCACATTCAGGCGCGAGCACCGCTGGAACATCAACTGAGGCGCGTTGAGTTAAAGACTTACCTTCTTTGGTCGTGGTTGTGACTTCGGCTGTATATCCCTGAATGAAATCGGGATGCAGCGCATCTTTGATCGGGGCAATAAATCGAATCGTCGATTTGTTACTAAGTTCAGGTCGACTGCCGCCTTTTACATAGTTAACGAAACCCTCGCGACTCAACTGATCATCAACCAGACTTCGAACGTTCAAAGTCATGGCACTGAAGCTACACGTATTGGCGTTGGCAACCGGTCTGACAGCGCCGATGTCGATGTTATCAATATAAGGGTCAGGATAAATGTAAGGCAAAGCACTAGCATCATTCGACTTGGGATTAAGCCCCGTGAACTGCATGAGGGCTGTGGCCTGGGATAAACCGGATAGATTGCGAGTCTCAGCCCTCTCTCTTTGACTTTGGATACTGTGAACGCTTCGGCTCTGATTGACCTTATCCATATTGTAGCAGACGGCGGTCCCCAGCCCCAGAGCCAAGAATAATGCCAAGAGAATGGAGGCATCACCGTGCTCAGCTCTCAGACTCATTCTGCTCTTTTGCATGGATCCCTCCTCTTTCGTTGCGCATCCCATGACCTAGCTGTCCGCAAGGATCAGTTTTTTAATCGAGTTAAAAGGCGCATTTGATATGTGTTTACTTAATAGTAAGATCGGCTTTCGCTAAGCAAGGGTTAAAAAAAATCCTATCACTTTGTTTTTATTGACTTAATGATCGCTATTTAAGTTTACAAAAATAGTCAACTCCCAGAGGAATGAGGCGGGGGGCTGATTCGCTGACTATTGCTTGGGTTTCAGGAGTCTCATCCGGGACGATTTTAAGCAAAAAGTCCGCCGCACGCAAAAAAATCCTATGCCCTAGTGCTATCTATCTATCAAATAAGATTAGACTTTCTACTCAGGCTCTGGTCCTGCTGAGATTACTTTCATCTGCACCATTGCCAAATCACAAAGAATATTGCTATACTTCGGTTCTTACCTGGATTAATTTCCAATAATTGGAGCCTAATGAAGATCATAGTATGCGGACCGCAAGATTTTTCGAATGCATCTCTCCTTGCCAATACCCTCAGAGATTACACTCATCAGTACAGGGTTTCGACGATAGTGCTGGGCCAAGAAGATGGCGCAGAAACTATGGCAGCCGAATGGGCAATGAAGAATAACATTCGTCTTTCCATCGTTCCTACTGACAGGAACATCAAAGGGCAGGAGGCGTTCATTGAACGCAACAAACGGATTGTCGCTACCCACAAGGATGCTTCAGCTGTTCTCCATTTTGTCGGGTGTGAAGTATCGGAAGATCTTTGCAAACGATCCATCGCCATCAATATCGCCGTTGACGATGTTGTGTCCTGCTCCTCTTCTGTTGTTGGCTAAGAATTCCTCGATGCAAAGATGCAGATGACAGCTTCCAGAACCTCTCGTGTTCGTTCAAAAGAAGTTCCTCGCTGCACCTTTGCCAACCTCCTCCCTTCTTTTAAATCCAAAGTTTATATCTTTTTGGTTTTTTAAAAAAAATTGCTTCTGATGCCTTTGTTTTCTGGCTATTTCGGAATCACCCTTGCCAAATTCCCATAGAAAAACGGCCAGCTTCTGCATTTTTTTACCTATCTACCGATAGCATCCTACGGAGCTTTGCATTTTAAAAAAAGAGGCGTCTCAATGAATCAAGGCACACATCGCCTGACTCTTATTTCAAAACTGATATCCTATGCAGTTTGCACCGTTTGCCTTTTGGTTCTTCTGGGGGTATTTAGCTATTGGAAAGCCTCCCAATTGATGCAACAGCTCGAAAACGTAGCAGCCGTGCAATTGCCTGCAATCAGAAACATGACCCTCATAGATATGAGTCATGATTCAACCCGAGCCATCGTTATGGGCGCTATTGTCTCGGCGGAAATGGGTGACAGCAAAGCCCTCGAAGAGGCTTCAGACGAGATCCAGGAAGTTCAAGGCAACTTCAAGGAACGCCTCGATATCATCGACTCGCTACCTTTGGAATCGGCATCGAAGCAAGCCATCGAACAGGCTCGGCCTATTATCGAGCGTTTTGTTGAGTCGGCTAGCAATATCATTAAGACGACAAGGCAGAATCAAATCGAGGAAGCTAAACGGCAGATTCCGGCTTTTATGCTGATTTTTCGAGAGCTAGAAGGAACCCTGGAGCAACTAGCAGAACGAATAGAAAAGGACTCGACCAAAAAACACGAGGCCGGCACGGAAGTTTTAGTCATTACGGGATGGTTTACTTTAGGTGGCGCACTCTTCAGCATCCTCCTTTCCTTGGCAATTATTATCAACCTCGTGCAGTCGCTGAAATCCTTCTTGCGCAGTATTGTTCAAGAAGGGGAACGATTGGATGAAACCAGTGATAGTCTTATCAAAAGCAGTGCAAATCTTTCGCAAAGTTCCGCCAGTTCTGCTTCTTCGCTGGAAGAAACTTCGGCAGCAATTGAAGAATTGACCAGCATTATGCGGCAAAACACTGACAATGCTGAAAAAGCTCAAAAGCTAAGTGAAGACTGCCAGTCAACAGCGAAATCGGGCGAAGATAAAATCCAGCGTATGATTATTTCGATTGAAGCCGTGGCTAAAAATTCTAGAAAAATGCAGGATATCATCAGTACGATCGACGAAATATCATTTCAAACCAATCTCTTGGCACTGAATGCTGCGATCGAAGCAGCCCGCGCTGGTCCTCACGGACAGGGTTTTGCCGTGGTGGCAGAGGCCGTTCGGGTCCTAGCGGCAAAAAGTGCGAGATCAGCCCGAGAAATCAGTGGACATATTGCGGAATCAGTTCTGGTCATTCAGGAAGGCAGTTCGCTCGCTGGCGATGGACGTCAGTCACTCCACGAAATTCGCGTAGCTACTGAGAAAATGCATGATCTCAATAAGCAGCTTGCTTCTGGCAATCGAGAGCAGCTCGTTGGTCTCACCGAAATCAGTAGCGCTATGAATATGCTGGATCAAAATTCACAAAATAATGCGGCTGTTGCTGAGCAGATGTCAGGCATGTCTCAAATGCTCGTCACCAACGCCAGTCTCTTGCTTTCGTCGGTGGCCGATTTTCAAAAACAGCTTGGCATTCGCGATCAAGATTTGCAACAAAAAGGCCTTTCTTTCCAGCCATTAGATGAGTGGCAGTTCTTTCGGTATTGATGTGGCAAAAATAGCTGGAATTCCAGCGAGTATTATTGCAAGAGCGCGGCAGCTGATGAAAGAGCCAGGCCTTTGGAATGAAAAGGAAGGCTTAAAAAAGCGTCTCTCTGACACGAA
>JBGSRE010000840.1:0-3035 GCA_041737755.1 Oligoflexus sp. | reverse complement strand
ATCGAGGTGTTGGTCGAAGCGCCATTCTCGCCTTTAAAAGTAAGGGTTTTCGTCGCGCTGGCTCGGCTCTCGTAAGGCGCATGCTGGAGCATGAAGAACTAAGCAAGCTGGTTCGTCAGTGCCAGATCATCATGCCAGCTCCATCCAGTCTCTGGAGCCGGTGGCATGGAGGCTTGGATTTGGCGGCCTTTCTTGCCGATAATTTGAGTGCAGAATATGATCGACCGGTTCAGGCTCCGCCCCTTTCTCTTGGTTTTCGTTGGCGAAAGCAGGCATTGCGCAGCCGATCGCAAAGACGACGGGTTTTCAGCCCGAGACAAAAACTTTATGATGCTTCCTACTTTCGGCAGCTCGTTCCAGCCCATAGACGAAGTGAACTGCTCCAAGTTCTTATTGTCGATGACGTGGTGACCACGGGACATACTCTGGCAGGGTTGGCGGATGTTTTTGAAGCTGTGAATTTTAAATTTTATACCCTGGCATCAGCCTTGCGACTAAGCGAGAATATGGGCCAGTTTGGTTCGGAACGACTGATAGAGAAGGATAGTTCATGCTGAATTTCACCGCTGAAGATCTGCAACAGATGACTCCTATGATTCGGCAAGTTTACGAGCTGAAGCAAAAGGCGGTGGACGCAGTCTTGTTTTTTCGAATGGGAGATTTCTATGAAGTCTTTGGCGAAGATGCTGAAGAAGTTGCGCCCATTCTCGACTTAGTTTTGACCAGCCGCGAACGAGGTGACAAGCAACGCATCCCCTTCTGCGGTGTGCCTCATCATTCCGTTAAAGCTTACTGGATGAAACTGCTTAAGCTTGGCTATCGCGTGGCGGTAGCCGATCAGATGGAAGATCCAGCCGAAGCCAAAGGGCTAGTCCGTCGGGATATTTCGCAGGTGATGACGCCAGGATCTATCGAAGAACTGGAAGGGCTCGAGGCCGATCAACCGAATTATTTGGTCGCCATTCACGAAAATCCTACGGATAAACAGTGGACATTGGCGGCACTTGATATTTCCACAGGCGAATTCCGTCTTGGTTTGATTCAGCGTGAAGACTTAGGCGGATGGCTGGATATTTTGCAGCCGAAGGAAATCGTTGCTCGCCGATTTATGCATGATGAATTGAAAGATCTGATTAAAAACTATATGGCCCGTGGTCCGCTCAGTTTTGGTACACTTTCCGAATCGCTGCTGCGCGATACGGCCGGACAGATCAAAATGATTCAGGCCCAATTCGCCTGCGATTCTTTACAGCATTTACCCTGTGGTGCAGTATCAGGTGGTGAAGCTCTGGTGGCTTCTGTTCTACAGTATTTGCACGAATTGCATAAACGCACCGGGCAATTTCTGGTGGTGCGTCCCCTGCGCGAAGCGGATCGGATGCAGCTCGATGAAACGGTGCGACGCGATCTGGAACTCTTCGAAACGGCTCGTCGGCGCGACACAGAAGGCAGCCTTTTTAAAGAAATCAATGCGACCCGGACTCCTATGGGCGCCCGTCTCCTTCGCCACGATTTGGCGCGACCCTTCCTGAATCCTGCTGTGATTCATACTAGGCTCGAAGCCGTTCAAAGCCTTTTGGATGCTAGATCGGAAACTTTACATTCCATTCAACTCCTCCTGAAAAACTGCAGCGACTTAGATCGACTGACCACGCGAGTCCTTTCCCGAAAAGCGCAACCAGCGGATCTCTTGCATATTCAACGAAGTCTGGAATCCAGCCTGCAGCTACTCTCGATCCTGCAGCAATTACCGGAGGCTGGTGAATGGCAAGACATCCAGAATAAACTGCAGTCAGCGGGCCAATTTGTTGCTCAGATGCAAGCAACACTGGCGCCATTGCCCGCGGCTCTTGGGAGTCTGGACGTTTTTGTCGAAGGCTATGATGCAGAGCTGGACCGACTGCGTGGATTATCCCGTCATGGGCAGGAGCAAATTGATGCCTATGAGCAAAAATTGCGACAGGAAACCGGTATCACCAGTTTAAAAATCAAAGAACACAAATCCTATGGACTGCTGATAGAAATCACCAAGGCCAATATTGCCAAGGTCCCTGCTGGTTTTATTCGTAGGCAGACTATGGTAAATAACGAAAGATTTGTGACGCTCGAGCTGGAAGCTTTGGGCGAGACATTGGCTGAAGCAACAGACGAAGCAGTCCTGCGCGAGGAATCTCTTTATCAGGATTTGCTGCAAAAGATAGGCTATGACCAAGAACTGCTGCGATCGATTGCAGATGGTCTCGCTCGGTTGGATCTCTATCAAAGTTTTGCAAGCAAAGCCCATAAGGAAAGTTATGTACGGCCGACCATCGCAAAAGATGGGGCTTTACGCTTGAAAGGATGCAGGCACCCTGTCGTGGAGCGGTGGGTGGGCTCGCAGACATTCATGCCGAACGATGTCATGCTGAGCAATCAGCAGCGGCAGATGCTGATTACAGGTCCTAATATGGCTGGAAAATCGACAGTCATGCGTCAGACTGCGTTGGCGGCGATCCTTCATCAAATCGGCAGCTTTGTGCCTGCTAGGTCAGCGAGTTTGCCGCTTTTCGATCGGATTTTCACTCGGGTGGGAGCAGCAGATGACCTCTCGCGTGGTCAATCGACCTTATGGTCGAAATGTCGGAAGCAGCGATGATACTGCGTCAGGCAACCGAGAGAAGTCTTGTCATTTTGGATGAGGTTGGTCGTGGAACTTCCACACAGGATGGGCTGGCCATTGCGGCGGCAATTCTGGAGCATATTGCCAAAAAAGTGCATTGCTACACACTTTTTGCCACGCATTATCATGAGTTGGTGCCCTTCTCTGCCGAGTTTTCAACACTGCGCATAGCCCAGGTGGAAGTGCAGGAAGAGCATGAAGCGATTCGATTCACCCATCGATTGATCGAAGGCGCGAGTGGCAGTTCTTTCGGTATTGATGTGGCAAAAATAGCTGGAATTCCAGCGAGTATTATTGCAAGAGCGCGGCAGCTGATGAAAGAGCCAGGCCTTTGGAATGAAAAGGAAGGCTTAAAAAAGCGTCTCTCTGACACGAA
>JBGSRE010000766.1:0-4471 GCA_041737755.1 Oligoflexus sp. | reverse complement strand
AGCAGCAATATTTCAAAAGCGCATTAATAGCGCCACGGATCGGATTTGCAATATCATCAAAGGGCTCCGGTCTCTCTCCCGCGAAACCTCGCAGGATGAGTTGCAGGAGACCACCCTGTCCCAGCTGATAAAAGACTCTCTCAGTCTCAGCGAGAGCCGTTTTTCCAGCCATGGTATTGCTCTCAAAGTGGTCTTGCCCGCCTTGGAAGTAAAGCTTCATTGCAATGCGGGTCAAATCTGTCAGATTCTGATCAATCTACTGAATAATGCCTTCGATGCCACCGAACGAAAAGAGAATGCCTGGGTAGAGATTCGAGTCGAAGATTTTCCTGAGAAGGTTTCGATCCGCATCATCGACTCCGGTCCTGGTATTGCTCCCGAACTCGCCCATCGGATTTTTGACCCCTTCTACACGACTAAGGAGATCGGCAAAGGGACCGGCCTCGGACTCTCGATTTCAAGAAGCATCGTGGAACGGCACTATGGGCGAATTTTTATTGACCATTCGATGCTGAATACCTGCTTTGTCATTGAGCTCAGCAAAGGTCTCGATGGCGTGCAATCGGCCGCTTAGAATCCTCGCCTTTTCTAGGGAAGACGCTTGAACTCTCGCCGGCATTTCGATAGCCTCAGGAGCGTAACTCTTTGAGGTGCACCGTGAAAAAACTCTTCGATCGCCGATTCAGTTCTTTCGTAGAAATGGGCACGACCGCCTGGGAAAATCGCGATAATCTTGCCTATGCCTACAAAGTTCTCAAGGATGGCGTGTGCGATGGTTGCGCTTTGGGGACCAGCGGCATGAAGGATTGGACCATTCCAGGTGTGCATCTCTGCTGGATTCGACTCAATCTCTTGCGTCTGAATACCATGCCTCCCCTCCGTATGGATCGGCTTCCGTCGATCCAGGATCTCAGCCAACTCAATGAAAAACAACTCCGATCCTTGGGCAGACTTGCTCAACCACTCATTCGGGAACCGGGCGATCTGGCCTTTCGCCCCCTTTCGTGGGAATCAGCACTGGAGAGAATTAGTCACAAAATACGTGTCACTCCAGTGGATCGCTGCGGCTACTACCTCGTCTCACGCGGCACAGTGAATGAAAGCTATTATGCCTGCCAGAAGGCCGTTCGCTACCTGGGCAGCAATCATAACGATAATTCAGCTCGCATCTGTCACGCCCCCAGTACCGTCGCCTTGAAACAGATGATCGGCTACGGTGCAACTACCGTCAGCTATCAGGATATGCTGAAAAGTGAGCTGCTGGTTTTTGTCGGTAGTAATGCCGCCAATAACCAACCCGTGCTGATGAAATATCTGCATGTAGCCAAAAAAAATGGCGCAAAAATTCTCACGATCAATCCCTACCAAGAACCCGGCATGGAGAAATACTGGGTGCCTTCCGTTCCAGAGTCGGCCTTGCTCGGTACGGTCATCACCGATGCCAGCTTTGAAGTCAAGGTGGGCGGTGATAGCGCTTTTATGAACGGAGTGCTGAAGCATCTCATCAAGAGGCACAGCATTGATCAGGAGTTTATCCGCAATGCTGAGGGTTGGGAGGCATTGCAAGCGGAACTCGATCAGCAAAGTTGGGAGTTTCTTGAAGCCTCGGCCGGTTGTCACCGTGAAAGCATGCTGCGTTTTGCCGAAATCTACGAGCAATCGCGCTCTGCGATTTTTGTCTGGTCCATGGGCGTGACCATGCACAAGGAGGGTGTTGATAACGTCCGCAGTCTGGTGAATTTGGCTCTGGCACGCGGCAATATCGGGCGCATTGGTGCTGGACTGATGCCCATTCGAGGGCATTCTGGAGTGCAGGGCGGTGGCGAGATGGGCGCCGCACCTAACAGTCTGCCCGGGGGCTTGAGTCTGAGTCCTGATCATGTGCAGCACTTCGAAAAACTCTGGGGTTTCCCCCTCAATCCCAAGCCGGGGCGCTTTATCGTGGAAATGGTGGATGCCGCCTCTCGGGGAGAATTGGACCTGCTCTATTGCATCGGTAGCAACCTCTTCGGGGTCTTACCGGATCCTCGTTACGTGCGATCGGCCTTGGAAAATGTCGGGCTCCGGGTGCATCATGATATCGTACTCAATCATCAGATGCTGGTCCCATCGCGGGAGGCTGTCATCGTCTTACCAGCTACGACGCGCTATGAAATGCTCGGTGGCAATACTGAAACCAGCACCGAACGCCGGGTGATTTTTAATCCCGAGCTGGGAGCCCATCGCATCCCAGAAGCCCGTGATGAATGGCGGGTTTTGCTGGAAGTCGCTCGTCGTGCCAAGCCCCAACACGCCGATCAATTGCAGTTCCCTGATACAGCAGCCATCCGGCAGGAGATCGCCCTAGCGGTCCCCTTTTACAATGGTATTCAAAAACTTAAAGCCAAAGGTGATCAGTTTCAATGGGGCGGACCCAGTCTTTGTGCTAATGGCTGCTTTGGCACCGAAGATGGCAAAGCACATTTTGTGCCGGTAAAACCTCGTGCCAACAAAATTCCGGACGGTTGGTTTCAACTGACCAATCGCCGCGGCAAGCAATTCAATAGTATGGCCTTCCGTGATCTGGAGCCCCTGAGCGCTAGCCGTCGACATGAAGTGATTCTGTCTTTTGCCGATCTCGAGGCCATGAATCTTCAAGCAGGAGATCGAGTGCTGGTAAAATCTGCCATCGGTGAAATGGAAGCCGCAGTGAAACCAGGGCGGGTGCGCGCTAAAACTGTCATTGCGCATTGGCCAGAATCAAATATTCTTATTCAAAGAGGACAGATTGATCCAGAATGTGGCATTCCTGCTTTTCGCGATGAACTCGTGCAGGTGATTCCCCTCAGGCCCGCTCTTGCCGGGTCGTCCTCCCTATGAGTGCTCAGTCGATTGAATGCTGGCAGCAAGGTCATCGAACTATTCGCATCGATCAGCTCGCCGAAGAAGTGCCGATGGAGATCCTGATTGATCATTGCGATGGCCAGCATTGGCATCGACAGAACATCTCGGTGACGATGCGCTCGCCAGGACATGAAACCGATCTCGCTCTTGGTTTTTTGCTAAGCGAAGGTCTTATTCAAGGTATGACCGATATCGATACGATAGAAGCACGGCTCGAGACCAACCGGCAACGGGTGATCATCCGCCTTCAGGATGCTGTTCGGGTCGATGTGAAACAACTGAGCCGCCATCTTTTTACCAGCTCATCCTGCGGCATCTGCAGCAAGGCCAGCCTGGATCTCGTGGATAAGCAATGTGCTGTGAAACCAAAGATGCAAGAGCAACTGCCGGTTGCAAACTTGCTGCAGATGCCGCGAACCCTGCGAGCAGCTCAGGCCACATTTGGTCTGACCGGCGGCTTGCACGCCAGTGGTATTTTTCAATTAGACGGTGAGCTGCTTGTCCTGCGCGAGGATGTTGGTCGGCACAATGCTTTGGACAAAACGATTGGCGCCGCTATGCGCATGGGCAAGCTGCCTCTAGAGGACCACGTACTTCTGCTCAGTGGTCGAGCTAGCTTTGAATTGATTCAAAAAGCCGGGATGGCTGGAATTCCTTTAGTTGCTGCTTTAGGGGCACCCAGCAGCCTCGCCGTTGCGCTGGCCGAGACTTTGGGAATATGCCTGATCGGCTTTCTCCGTGAGGAAAGCTTTAATATCTATTGCGGCGGCAAGCAAGTTTCTGGATGATCAATGCTTGAGTCTTCCCTTTAGTTTGGTAAGGAACGCTTATGTCGGCCTCAAATAGTAAACAGGACATTTATCATTTTCTTGTGCAAAGAAAGAGCGCTTCCATTCTTGTAGAACCTCAACCCGATCTCGAGGATCTGCAAAAGATTCTACAGGTGGGCGGCACTGTTCCCGATCATGGCGGCCTGAAACCCTATCGGTTCATTGTCATCGAAGGTGATGCTCGCCATGCCTTTGCTGACGCCATGGTCAATTCTTCCGAAGAGCGCAAGGGGACCTTAGATGACAAAATGAAGGCCAAGGTGAAAGCCAAAGCTTTCGCTGCTCCGCTTCAGATCGTGATCGTCTTTAGTCCGATCGAGAACGGCAAGGTCGCCGCCTGGGAGCAAATGGCCGCTGCTTCTTGCACGGGATATGCCATAAGTCTTGCCGCCAATGCACTCGGATTTGAAACGGTATGGAAAAGTTTTGGGGAACCCGGTAGCGCCATGAAAAAGCTTTTTCACTTGAAGGATCAGGAAAAAGTTCTGGGTTGGGTGAATATTGGCCGCGACAAAGATCCTGAACGGACTCCTCGCGAGCCATTGGACTTGAACAAACACGCACTGTTTCTTAAATAAAAGGCCCATTCTTTAGCCGCCATAGCAGCCAAAGAAAGGGCTGAAAAAGAGTCTGCAATCACGCTTTAGAGTTCGGTCGGGGCCTGGCACTGATAGGAGGTGATATCCTCGATATTCCAAGCCTGGAAAGTCCCAATATCCGTTGCAGCCAGATCTGCCACCTGCAACTGCCAGCGACCA
>JBGSRE010000738.1:0-12995 GCA_041737755.1 Oligoflexus sp. | reverse complement strand
CCAGTTCCCGCGCCAGGTCGTTGGCCGTGCCAGCGGGCAAAACCAGAAAGCGGGATTGTTGCTCGGCCAGCTGCTGAATGAGGGTATGAAAGGTTCCATCACCACCGACGGATATAATCACATCGACATGATCACCCGTCGCGCGATCGATTTCACCGCGCAATTCCAGTTCGTCTTTCGGGCAAACAAAATCCAAATCGCTCCGAAACAGCTGGCTGCGAATGAGGCTTTGCCAATCACGGCTTTGGCCTTGAGAGGCGCGATTGTTGAGGAAGACTCGAACTTTTTGCATTATTATGAGGCCCTTGAACAAAGATGTGACGCGATCCAGTGACCTGCCTTATCATCTATTTGAACTACGCCCTGTTGTGCATCATTTCGACCGACTATGCAAGATTTTTCGAGGATCGAAAGGCACGAATCTTTTGACTTTCATCAGACAACAAAAGATCCGGTTTGTCACTGTGGGGTCAAGGCCAGCTCAGTAGAAAATAGCCTTAGTGACCCAATCTTTGCAGGATGAGTTCAGCTTCCTGACGGTCGATGAGCACATATTTTTCCATGGGTGGTTCCCAAGCATACACTTCCGCATTGGCAATATCAAACCACCAGCCGTGCAACTGCAATTGGCCGGCATCAATGGCTTTACTTACGCAAGGGTAGGTTCGCAGATGGTCGAGCTGCTGCAAAACATTGAGTTGAGAAAGCTGGTTGTGGGGAGCCAGCCCGCTGTCGGCGAATGCTCCCGTTTGGAGTTTATAAAGCGCCGCTTCTCCGTGACGAAGCCAGCTTCGAAAATTTCCGCTCAGACTCTGGTTGCCTTTCAGTATCGCTATATGCGCCGCACATTCGGAGTGGCCGCAGATGACGATATCTTTGACCTTAAGGATTTCGACCGCGTATTCCACAGCCGCAGCTTCCGATTTGTCGAAGATATTGATGCCATCTTCTCCGCAAGGAGGGATAAGATTACCAACATTGCGAATAACAAACACATCTCCGGGATCTGTTGAAGCGAAAAGGTTGGGTACCACCCGGCTGTCCGAACAAGCAATCAGCAATGCATCTGGCGATTGCCCTAGGGCAAGTCGTGCAAAAGTTTCACGAACTGATGGCTGCAATTGTTCCCGAAAGTTCACAATACCCTGGATAAGCTTTTTCACGTCGCAATGACTCCTTTTCCTTTGTGATCCTTCGCGGCAAATATGTCTTTGTTTCGACTTTGAAGCAATGCCTCAAATTTCCTCTTTTCTTTAGAAAACACCTGGCCGTTGCCCAAGATGGTACGATAGACTGGAAAAATTCAGTAAAAGAAGGCTGTTCGGAGGAATAAGCATGAGATTTGTGGGGCTTGATCGCCGTTATGTTCGAGCTATAGGGTCGCTCTTGTGCTGCAGTTTTTATCTTGGTGGCTGTCAGCAAACGGAGCCCGATTATGCCTCGCAGCCGAGTCTTGATACCTCGCCAGCGCCAGAAGCGGCCATTCCTCCCGAAGGAGCCTTGCGCGATGCAGCCGGCGATTTGGAAGCGGGTGATGCCAAAGCGGTCGCCCGAAAGTTAGGGGCCATGCAACCCGTTAGTCCAATGGAAAAGGCATGGCATCAGCTTTTGCTGGGGGAGGCCTGGATGGAATTGGGTGCTCAAGCAAAAGCCGTCCGGCTTTTGCAGGCCAATTATGAACAGTTGAGAGACGCGAGGCCCGCTCCTGATGCAGCGCTGAGCCGAATACTGGCGCGCAGTTTGAAAAAACTGGGAACCTACTATCGAGATCGGCAGGAGCTCGGCGAAGCTTACACACTGCATCAGATGCAATGGTTATACATGCGGCGAGTGGGGAGCCTCAAAGATCGCCATGAGGCCTTGATTAGCCTTGATGTTGATGCCGCTCTTCTGCGTAATTTTTTTGCGTCCGAACAATGGCTGCGGGAAGCCTTGCAGGTCGCTTTGCAAATGCCGGAAGGTGAAGATCGAAGGCGGTCTTTGATCATTACTTGGAACAATCTTTCGGCCAGTCTTCAGGAATTGATTCGATTTCCGGAGGCGGAAGCAGCGGCACGGGAATCTCATCGATTGAGCAAAGTCTATGATCAGGGCAATCAGCATCGAGAATTTCGAGAAGTGTGGGCCTTAGCTCAACTGGCCGATGTGCTCTCAGCTTTTGGACTGTATCTTGAGACGAAAGATCCCAAGCAGTCGCGTCCGACCTATGACAAGGCTAAAGCTTTGGCGATTGAAGCGGTTATGCTAGCCGAACAGCAAGGTCTGAGCGGCGAGGATCGTGCCGCTTTGGAACAGCGCATGCGGAAGCATTGTGGCTATTCCTGTCGACCTTTGCCGGCATCCTCATCCTGAAATTTTTACAAAAGCTCCGGAACAAAGCCGCGGTCATGAGTCACCGTAAAAGTCGTCCCAAACTCTTTCATCGTGCTCCAGCTGGTGCTATGCTCTTGATGGCAGGAATTGGACTCTGCTCAACAGTCACCCAGTGTGATTTCGAGAGGCCTTTGGCGCAAATCCCACTCAGACCGGAACGTACTTCTGTAATGAAATGAAATTATTAAATAAACAGGTTGGCCTGCCGTTTGCAAAGAGCGGCCCAATGCTTGGTTTTTTTTGAGGATGTTTCAATGCCAAAGATCTTATCCTTCACTGACCGTCAAAAAGAGATTTATCTTAAGTA
Organism: Oligoflexus sp.; assembly: GCA_041737755.1. GTDB lineage: Bacteria > Bdellovibrionota_B > Oligoflexia > Oligoflexales > Oligoflexaceae > Oligoflexus. The sequence continues at coordinate 10,315 of JBGSRE010000738.1, read as the reverse complement.
TGCTGGGCTAACGCTGCCTCGATATACGTCCTATCCCAGTATTCCCAGTTGGAAGAAAACGTCGACGATTGCAACGATCAAAGAGCAGTTGGATGCAACAGTCCTTGAACAAAAAGCCTTCAGCCTCTACTTCCATGTGCCTTTTTGTCAGAAGCTTTGTTTCTACTGCGGCTGTCAAAAGGAAATCATGAATCCTGTTAGTCCTGTTGCCCAGGATATCGTTCAGCGATTCTTGCTGGCTTTGGAAAAGGAAGTCGCTCACCTAGCCCATCATTTAGACAATTGCGTCATTGAGCACTTGCATTTTGGAGGGGGAACCCCAAATTTTCTGAATGCGGAACAGTGGCGATTCATGCACGAAAATATTCTCAGCCGCTTCACCATCAGTGAAGAAGCCGAGTGGAGCGTGGAGCTGGATCCCCGCACCGTGACAGAAGACCAGTTGCGTTACCTGCATGAAATTGGTGTCAACCGCATCAGTCTTGGGGTGCAGGATTTTGATCCCGATGTTCAAAAAGCCATCAATCGCATCCAATCCTTTGAGCAAGTAAAATCAGTGGTGGACCTGGCACGGAAAGTCGGTATTCCCTTCATTAACTTCGACCTGATCTATGGTCTGCCGTTTCAGAATCAGCAATCGATGCAAAGAACTTTGGATCAGGTGATTCAATTGAATCCTGATCGCATTGCCTACTATCGCCTAGCGGTTTTGCCCGAGATGTTCAAAGCCCAGCAAAATTTTGTGGATAAAGATCTACCCCAGGGCGAGGCTTCCCTGGCGCTTAATCTGCAAGGCATCAATCGTTTCCTGGAAGCTGGCTATGAATTTATTGGTCTGGATCATTTTGCTAAGTTGAATGATCCTCTTTCCGTGGCTGCCCGCAAGGATCAATTGCAGAGAAACTTCCAAGGCATGACCACCGGGGCCTCGCTGCCGCTCCTAGGTTTTGGTCCCTCTGCCATCAGTATGCTGGACGATGTCTATGTGCAGAATCCCAAGTCCACCGACGATTGGCTGGCGAGCGTGGAAAGCCATGATTATCAGCGAAAAACCCATATTCTTAGCGAAGATGACAAGCTTCGCCGTGAGGTGATCAATCAGATCTTCTGTCACGGTACGATTGATAAACCCTATACCGAATCGTTTTACGATATCGAATTCGATCACTATTTCGCGGATGAATTGGGTCGTCTCAAGCAGCTCGCTGCCGATGGCCTCGTTCAATTAGATAGTCATGATATCCGGCTCACTCGACCTGAAGGCCAACTCCTCCGTCGGGTTGTAGCGGCAGTCTTTGATACCTATCTATCACCGGAGGCTCTTCTGCCCGGTTCGGGGAAAAATCAGGGATCTCAGGTTGGTTAAGGAGGCCGGCGCTTTCAGCGCCAGCCTCCTAGGCTTCTTTCACTTTCAAGTCGGCGCTGTTTTTGGCCAGCGATTTCCAACTCAAGACAAACACAGTATGGGGACCATCCACCGCGATCGTCAGATCCCCGCCCGCTCTCTGCGCCATGCGCCGCGAGATGTAAAGGCCGATACCAGAACCCTCGCGACCTTTGGTGGTAAAACCGCGTTCGAATAGTCGAGGCAAAAGAGTCGGATCAATCTTTGGCCCGGCATTGCTGACAGTCAAGGTATAGCCCAAATTCTGCATCTCGCCCCTAATTTCAATCCACCGCTCGGCTTCTGGAATGGAGGCCATGGCATCGATCGCATTGAGTATCAAATTGAGCATAATCTGCTGCAGGGACCCAAGATCAATGGGCAACACCGCAGGATCGATGTGATAGCGAATCACACAATTATTGCGTTTGGCTTTGATCCGGCTGAGGTCTAATACCACTTGGATCGTTTGCTGAACCTCGCATTCCGCACGATCGGACTTGTGACCATAGTTGAGGATGGTCATCACCAATTCTTCGCCTCGATTATTGACATTGCGAAGAGACGTATAATCTTTGCTTATGGAAATAAGATTTTGCAGGGACAATATCCGTTGACTATCCGCTGCCATAAGCTCGGGCCAAATTTTCTCTAGCGACGCTTCACTCAATTCCGAGCATGCAAGTTGATCGCGAAGGACTCGAAGCGAGCGCATCACATCCTTGGCTGGAAGGGCAGGGAGCGGCATCTTCTCGAGCTTACTTGCCATACCATCACTGTCAAAGGCCGAGGCCATCATCGCCACCCAGTCGGCTGTCGATTGCTGGTTCATGGCATAGGGAGCAAGTAAATGTCGCCTTCGCTCATCATCGAGGACTGGATAGACATCAGATCCCTGATAGATGTTCTTCACCTCGTGACTCAGATCAGAGAAGAATTGCCCCAGTTGGGCCATTCTTTCCCGTTGCTCAAGTTCGCGATTTTCACCTTGTTTTTCAAGGCGAAGGAGTAAGTTATGAACGCGAAGCCGTACTTCGTCGCTGATAATCGGCTTGGCAATGTAGTCATCCGCTCCAAGTGTTAAGCCAAAAATTCGATCCTCTTCACTCGCTCGGGCGGTGATCAGAATCACCGGGATCTCTTGCAGGGTTTCATCGGATCGGATGGCCCTAAGCACATCTTCGCCGGAAACTTCGGGCATCATCATATCGAGCAAGATCAGATCAGGCATTTCTCGCCGAGTTAAATCTAAAGCTTGCCTGCCCCCTTCGGCAGTAAGAACTTGATAGCCATCGCCCAGTAAAATCGCGCAGAGGACTTCACAGTTCACCGCATGATCATCGACGACCAGAATACGATAGCGTTGATGCTGAGCCAGAAGCTTAGGATTGACTGCTGGCAGTGCTTTGGCAATAGCTGGCCCTCTATTGGCAACAGTCGCAGCGGGCAGTTGGACCAAGCTACTCGGAGCCTGGCTGAGATCGAGGCTTACGGCGCTCTGCTCAGGAATCTTTACATGGAAGATAGAGCCAACACCCACCGTCGATTGAAGCTCGATTTTACCGCCCATGAGCTTGACAAAGTCTCTGACCATGGACAGGCCAAGCCCCGATCCTTCATAGGCACGCCGAGCATCACCGGCAACTTGAGCGAACTCCTCAAAGATTCGCGATTGCTCCTCTTCTGGTATACCAATGCCTTGGTCACTGACGATGATTTCCAGGCCGACTGCTGTGCGAATGAACTGCATATGCACCGTGTTAGGGCTGCCCTCGCGGGTAAATTTAAAGGCATTACCCAAGAGATTGCGAATAATGGCGAAGACTTTATCTCGATCGCCGATAAAATCGACGTCTTTGCCAGCTTTTTCAAGCTGCGATGTGTAGCTCGAATGGGGATGTTTCAGCAAGAGGCCCTCAGCGAGACCGTCGGCGTCTTTTTTGAGATCGTTTAAATTGAGGTGAATAGCCACCAGATGCAACTCGCCACGCCGTGACTTGGCCAGATCAAGGATGGTATTGACTTGGGTTTTCAGAGATTCAGCCAGTCTTAAGGATTTGCGAATATAGTCGTGAGCTTTGGCGTTCAACTCTCCAACCTGACCTCCCTGCAGAAGATCAAGAAAGCCAATAATACCGTTGAGTGGTGTCCGCAATTCATGAGAGCTGTTGTGGAAGAAGAGAGTTCGAGCTTTTTCCTGCTCCTTAATTTCGCCTAGCAACCTAATATTTTCTTTGGCAGTTGCGGCAAAGCGCGCGGCAATGATTTGTGATTGAAAGAGAAGAAAAATACCAAAGCCGAAGAGATCGAATATAGGCTCTTCCAACGGCACCCAATAAAGGACATAGATGCTATAGGAGACCATCAGGATCCAGGCCATAAAGCCAAAAACTAGCTTGCCCGATTCCGGTTCTTTCTTCATAAAGGCGCCTATACAATAGGCGGCGATCACGGCAGTTTGCCAAAGGTTCAGGAGGATGACTGGACCAAGTACATGCGATGCGGCATTCGAATCGAGAGCAAAGGAAACGACAAAGACTGCCAAGAAAATCCAAAAACTTACGCGGAGAAAGATCGAACGTTTCGGTAAGTTGAACAGTCCACGGATCAGGCCATTGACGGCGAATCCCAAACCTGAGGCGCTAAATAGGAACATCCGGTTCGTATTATTGAAGTCATAGAGAACCTGGTCAAAGAAATTGTAGTATATTTCCCCAAGGCGAATAAACGTTACAACATTTGATAGCGCAAAGATGCAGCACAAGACCAAATACAAGTGGGTCAATTCCCGTCGTTGTCGAATCCAGTATAAGAAATGAATCGTACCGACGTAAAAGACGATGCCGATCAAAGTTCCAAACAAAATATAACGAACATCTCTGGTCAGGCGCGCATCTTGAGCCCGCGCAACAAATCCCGAAAACCAAAGACCGCCTGTCTGCTGCTGCAAATTCATGACATTGACGACGATCAAACAATCCTGTTCTATGCCTGGGCTAAAAGCAAAGTTGAGGGCTGAACTTCGTTCCAGCGGACTGCTGCGACCGGAATGGAATTCAACCCAGTCGACGAAAGCATGATTCTCGAGAACGGTATTGTTATCCGACAGACAACTCGTGGTAATTTTACCACTGCCCATAGGTTTGACTTCATCAAAGATGATTTCATAGACGAGGCGCTTCAACTTGATCCGCAGAGCATAGGTAGCAATGCCTTTTTCGCCTTTACCACCATTGACCGCATCGAAACTCAGGCCGGAACGAGCCATGGTAACTGGTCCTATAGCCATCCGCTGGCGCACCTGATGGGGACTCAAGTCCTCATCCCAAAAGAACATCCATTCTCCGCTGAGATTAATCGGCTTACGCCCATCCCAGTTCCGCAGATCAAGCTCACCCTTCTCGACATTGCCAGGGATGGAGTCCCAAAAGTGGCAACCGCCCAGAAGCAGAATAAGGCTCATCAACAGTGCTTTGGGCCCTAAAGCATTAGGCTGCATCACTGCGACTCCTGTCCTGCAACACATAGAGATGCATTGGCTCGTCGAGTCCCTTTAATTGGCGCAAACCCATATCAATGTAAGGTTTTTGACCGAGATAATCGCGGACACTTTCGGTGAAGATCAGGCTATTAGGCGGCGCCAGAGACTGAATGCGCGCGGCGATATTTACCGTCGAACCGATCGCCGTATAATCGCTCCGATCCGGTCCACCAAAGCTACCGACAATAGCTGTCCCGTGATGCACACCGATGCGTATCGCAAATGCTTCCAGTCCATCCGTTAGCCAGGTTTGATTCAGTTGGTGCAAACGGTCAAGCACCGCTTCACTGCAAGCAATGGCGCGACTGACCTGCTGCTGGGTACTGGTATTTTCGGGAGCTCCGAACAGCACCATAATCCCATCACCCATAAACTTATCGATGGTCCCATGATGCGCATAGATAATTTCTGTCATCGCCTGCAAATAGCTATTGAGCACAGTGGCAATCTTATTGGGTCCAAGCTGCTCCGTCCGGCGGGTGAAGCCAACCATATCGCAGAAAAGTACAGTAAGAGATTGCATTTTCGGTTGGGCATCGAGCTGGGAGTTGCCGGCAAGAATGCTGCTCACCACCGATGGCGGCAGGAAGCGACGCAGGACATTTTCGCTGATGTAGCGATTGAGCTCCATGATCCGCTTTTCACCTTGCTTCAGCTCCAGAAGGTTATGGATCGTCGACTGCAATTCAATGCCATCAAAAGGTTTACCCAGATAAGCGGAAGCTCCCAAACGGGTGGCTTCGAAGCGACTGGTGCTATCAGTTTTGGCGGTGAGCAGAATTGTTGGAATCGACCGCAACTGGGAATCGGCTTGCATCGCAGCAATCAGTTCCGGCCCGGACATGTGCGGCATCATCCAGTCGGTGATGAGCAGATCCACCCGAGCTTGTTTGGAATTTTGCAAAAAGGCAAGTGCTTCAGCCCCGTCACGGGCTTCGCTGAAACGAAAGCTGTTGCCCTGCAGCATGGAGCGGATGAGGCGACGTAAGTCTGGAATATCGTCAACGATCAAGAGATGAGCGACCGAGTCATCTTTTGGACTCAGATCCTCAGTGAACGTTGGCCTTTCATCTTTGGCATCGATATCAGCGAGCTGAAGAGAAGCTTGCGTCGGGCTTCCGGCTTGGATAGAGACTTCAGTAAAGCCAGCCCTGAGACTGCTCTTCTCCATCATAGCGACGATAGCCGGCAGATCTTCTGCTAGCTGCGAAGGTTTGTAGAACACTTTGTGAATTTGGGCTTCATTGAGGGCTTTTTCCAGCACGCTTAAGGAGCGCTCTGCACTTAAGATGATCCTCATCGCCTGCGGTTGCAGATTGGCCGCGTGGATCAAAAGATCCAAGCCGCTTTCGCCGACGCCCAGATTGATGTCCGAAACAATACAACGGACCCGATACTGAGCTAGGAACGCTCGAGCCATTTGAGCATTGCTAGCCACTCGGTAATTGCTCACATCAGTGAAGGATGTGAGACCGGAAATAAACCGTGCTCTGGCCTGTTCTTCATCATCGATATAGAGAAGATCGATGATCGGCCGTTGCTGTAATTTCTTGCTGATCAACTCGTGATAGAGAACATCGACGGCGTCAGGCCCAATGGGCTTGTGCAAGACCTTTTGCAGCCCACATTCATTGATAGCCTCTTGGATGATGTGGTGACTATCGTCTCGTGAGGTGACGAGTAACCTGGAACAGAAGGGCTGTTCTTGACCAATTCTCTGCAATATTTGTAGAGTCGGAAGCAAAGTTTGATGAGACTCCACCAGTGCAAGATGAATCTGCTTTTCGCGTAAAATGCTAGCAAATTCCTCGAGGGTGCTGGCAAAGGTGAGGGTCAGACTGGGTTCACGCTCGCGAAGCTGAGTCTGCCAAAGCTGATGAACCTCTGGTTCGTGATCAATGATCAAAATATCCAGCGATGGCACTTCGGGTCCGACCATAGGAAATTCAACCCAAAAGCTGGAGCCAACGCCCAATTGACTATCAATGCCAACGCGTCCATGCATGGTCTCTGCCAGTTCTTTGACTAAGGCGAGGCCAATGCCCGTTCCTTCGCGCAGCTTTTGATCGGCATCTTCCAGGCGCATAAAGGGTTGGAACAATTTTTGGCTGTCCTCGGCAGAAATACCACAGCCCGTATCGCGGACGCTGAGACGAACTCGAAAGCCCTGCTCGGAGAGGAGGACGACGATCTTTCCACCGGCTGGCGTATATTTAAGAGCGTTCGACAGGTAGTTATAGGCGATCTTTTCCAAAGCATCGAGTTGACCCATGACCCAGGGCATTTTCTCTGGAGCAAAACTCGACTCATAGCTGAGCTCGATGCCTCGCTCGTGAGCTGTATCATGGCAGGATTCAACGACCGATCGGATAATAGCCGACAGGTCGAGTAAGGCTTTTTGAGCTTGCTGGGTATTGGCCTGCAATCGCTGAAAATCCAGCAATTGATTCACGAGTCGCAGGAGGCGCCTGGAATTTTTTTCAGCCGTATTCAAGTAATCGAGGGTTGGATTGAGTTTCAGGCCATGGGCCAGCGAACCGAGAATGAGGGTCAAAGGTGTGCGGAGTTCGTGAGAAACCTGGCGAAAAAATGCCGTTTTGAGTTCATCAGCAACGCGCAGTTCTTGGTTGCTTTGACTCAGCTGCACTTGCTGGACTTCAAGACGTTGTTTCTGAGCAACCAAAGTGATCGTTGCCCTTTCGACTTCATTCTGGAGGCTGCGCGACAAATATTCAGAACGCCGAAATGCCGATGCGAAGCGAACGGCAATGATCTGAGATTGGAAGGCAGCAAAAACTACTAAGCCCATTCCGGTCGAATTCAGTGGGAGGGATTCGAAGCCTAGACTTTGAGCTATATCAAGGAAGGAACCTACCATCAAGAATGCGGCACCGAAGAGTGAAATCCGGGCTCCTTCTTCTCTATTTTTGGCAGCTAAGACAATGACAGTGATCAATACAAAAGATAGAATCCCTGCCGCGACCTTTAAAAAATCGCCAACATGACCATAAAACGTGGCGCTGCTAAAAAGCACGATAAGCAAGGGTACGAGGAGAATGCCCCATCCTAGCTTTGGCAGCCAAGCCGGAGTTTGTCTGGGAAAGCAGGCCCTTAAGAAGTGGAGAAAAATCATTCCGGGGAGGACCATCGTCAAGTAAGTGGTCTTCATGTTCACTTCGTAACTCAACTCCGGATTGTCGAAGCTATCAATTGACCAATGGGCAAATACAAAGGTTCGCACCGTAGCGGCAGCGACAAATAGGGACAAATAAAGACTGGCTTTGTCCTCTCGACGGCGCATATAAAAGCTGAAGTTATAGAGAAAAATGATAATGAACAGACCCAGGATAAAGTAGGTACCAGTTTGGAAGGACAGGCGTTCTTTAAACATAGTGGGAAATGCAGCGATCTTGGGTGGAACCCAAAGCCCTCCCCAGGTGTGATGGAAGTTGCTCACTTGAATGACAAGGTACTGATCATCTCCAGTCAAAACTTGAAAGTTTGCTAGGCCGTGCATGGCCACAAAAGGCTGCGAACTTTCTGCTGAATTGCCAAGAACTCCGACTTCGACCAGCTCTTTGCTCGTCGCCGCCTCCCGTGCATTGAAGAGGTAAAGCCTGGCGCTCGTGTAGGCGGAAAGATTGCCTAAGGACATGGGTACCTGAGGGACATTACGGAGAACGGCCACATAGGTCGCATAACCAATGTCATTGGTTATTTTATCAGGGGCTATTGCTTTAAAGCGAGTTCCATCTTGGGCAAAACTGGGCCTATAATCCTGTGATTGAAGGCGCGCCACAGCTTCGGCTGGGCTCAGCAGCTCATTCCAGAAAAAATGCCATTCGCCATGCAAATCGAGGGGGGAATCTGGTGACCAGTTGCTCAGGTCTATCTGCCCGGAATGCAGTTGCAAGGATTCAGCGGCTTTGGCCTCAGAAGAGGCAAGCCACCCCATGCTTGCTAGGACCAAGAGTAACTTTCGCAAAAGGGCACCTCCGGAACGCCAGCGCTCCGTAAAGGATATCGACCATTTAACACGAATAATAAGCTACCATTGGTTAAGAATGCTGAACGGCTGAACTGTTTGGATGAGATTAATTCTGGGGAAGTCTGGTAAAATCCAGGTAAAAAGGCAATAGGATAGGGCTGTTAAATCTGTGGTTTCGTCTATGCTCTGGCCTAGGATCGCTATCGCGAAAACCTTTCCAAAGAAAGCCTGAGCAAGCGGTCAATGAAGTGTCGAGCCTTGTAGCAATTGCTCTAACTTCAAAAAAGGTTCGCCCAGCGCAGTTTTGAGTTCCGCATATTCCTGTTCCGCAGCTTTTAAATAATTACCGCGGCGCATGGCTAGGATCAGACGGTTCTTGGGAGTATGCTCGCTTGCTACAAATTCTGTCGCTGTCACTTCATAGCCGCGGCTCCGCAAAAGCAGAGTCCGCAGAACGTCGGTCATGTCAGCCGCAACAACTCGGCGGAAATGAGGAGCTCTCATCACCGGACCCAAAGCCAGCTTTTCATGGGCGCCTTGATCTTTCCAAAGTTTAGCTAATTCCGCTTGGCAGCAAGGTGCCACCGCAATGAGATCGGCTTTATAGCGGAGGGCCTCGGCAAGAGCGTAATCGGTGGCTGTATCACAGGCGTGCAGGGCTACAAAACCGTGGGGCCTTATAGCTTCTTCAGCAGTTTCGAAGGCCTTACCATGGTCCTGCATCCAAGAAAAACTCTGCAGATCGGCAACAGAAAATCGCAGAATCTCCTGATAGTTCAGCTGCTGAGCTCGCAACGAAGCGCGCTCGATCATCGCCGCACTGTGATCGATTCCCAAAATTTCAACGGGGTGGCGTAGAATATCCCGGAAGTACCAGGCCAGAAGAAAGCTGAGATAGGCATTGCCGCATCCCGCATCGACCAATCGAACTTTGGGAAAATTCTTGGCCAGATTTTTTAATCCGGGCAGCAAGAGCTGCAGCATATGATTGATTTGAATAAATTTACGGCTGGCATCGGCTGACATGGAGGCGTCTTTATTAAGCAGACCTAGGGTCCAAAGCAGTTCCCCTCCCTGCCAGGGCGTGATCAAAAAATTTCGACCGGCCAGGAATTTATGCTGGCGATCAGGAGTCCAGTATTCGGCGAGGCGTTTACGAAACGAAGCTATTTCCATGGGCTTTTCCTTTTGCGTAAGCCTCGCTGTTCTAGCGGGGTATGCCCGGCTTGTCCAGGGCTTAATGTCTATATCTAAGAGATTGTTATCTTTATTGAAATGGTTCCGCTTGAATGGGGGTCCTCGAGACACCGATGTGGCCTTCTTGAGCGAGAGTTATATAACATGTCAGAATAGCGCGATAAGGCATTGTTGAAAGATGGCACATTGCAGAGCAAGTGGTCTA
>JBGSRE010000723.1:0-8379 GCA_041737755.1 Oligoflexus sp. | reverse complement strand
GAATGATCCGGAAAGAGCCATTCCTCTGCTGCCGGATATCCAGCAGCAGGTGATTGTGAACTTTACCCTCCAAGCCAGGATTCCTGTTTGATTTCAGTGGCCAGCTCTGATCGCTTTTTTTTTAAGAAGTTTTATCAGGCTCGCGGAGGATCAATCGATAGCCTTCGCCATAGACAGAAGACAGAGTCAACTCTTCGCATCCACCCTGCTGAAGCTTTTTGCGAAGATGAGAGATATGGGAATCAATGGTTCGATCTTGGAGGATCTCATCACCTTCCATGGCGTTGAGCAGCTGGGAACGTTGCATAAGGCGACCGGCGTTTTCTAAAAAAATTCGCAGCAGGGCAAATTCTTTGCGACTCAGCTGCAGATCCCGCTGCCCGTAGAGGGCCTTTCTTTCATCGAGGTCCAAAACCAATGCACCATGTTTGACAGTTGGTGTCAGGCGGCTGCGCCTCTGGATCAGCTTTTCGAGCCTTAAAGCCAATTCGCGTAAGCCAAACGGTTTGCGAATATGGTCGTCAGCCCCGGCACTCAGACTTGCCAAAGCCGTATTTTCATCGGACCGGGCTGTGATGATAAGAATGGGCAGACTGGGATCTTTCAAGCGCATGGCCTTGCATAAGCTGATGCCATCTCCATCAGGTAATTCAATATCCAAAAGGCCCGCTGTAAAATTTTCTTTTAGCAGCGTTTCCCGGGCGTTTCCTGCATTGCGGCAGAGCGTAACGTGATAGCCGCGAAGCTCCAGATTGGACTTAATGCTATCACCCAATCTTGTATCGTCTTCCACCAGAAGGATGCGGCTCATTCTTTGGTCCTGTTTCAGAGTTGATGATAGCGTTCGGCCAACCAGGACGACCAAAGGCGAGGTAGAATCGATCGCGCCAGCGCCGAGCTTTCCAGACATCCCTAGCCATGGCCACCCACTCCTGAAAGAACAGTGTGAGCGGATTGAGAGTCGACTTTTTGCCAATGAGGCCATAGTTTAGGGGCTCGCCCACTTTTTCTTCAGCCAAGGTTCCAAACATGCGATCGAAGATGATGAGAACGCCGCCGTAGTTGCGATCGATATACTGCGGATTGGTTGCATGATGGACCCGATGATGACTGGGGCTATTGAAAATGTATTCAAACCATCCCAATTTTGGAATCCATTCGGTGTGCAGCCAAAACTGATAAAGCAAATTCAAAGAAAACATCAGCGAGACATCTGCAGGTGAAAAGCCAAGCACGAAAAGCGGAATGAAGAATACAAAAAGTCCGGACACAGCTCCTGTCAAACTCAGACGATAGGCTCCGGAAAAGGTCATGGTAATCGGCGAATGATGAACGCTGTGACTGGCCCATAGCCATCTTATTTCATGGGCACAGCGATGCAGCCAATAGTAAGCAAATTCCAAGGCAAAGAACAGCAGTATCCATCCCCAGATGGAATGGGTTCCTATGTTGATCAGGCGCCACTGATAGAAAACATCGTTAAAGCTGTTGAGAAAGGGCGCAAGGCGGTAATTGAAGACGGCATAGACGACGGCCATAAGCAAGGAAATCCCAGCTTCCTTATAGGGAAAAGGGCGCCCATTCTTACGAAAGAGCAGAATCTCATAGACGATCATAATAGCAAACAGTGGCATTGTAAAAAGCAATATAGAATTTGGCGACATGCGTCATACTCCAGAAAGAAAGGTCCCGTCCTGAGCAGAGTATCGGGCAAAATTGTGGTGAGACTGTGGAAAATCTCAAGATTTTTGCAAAGCTCTTTTATTTCGCTAAGGCAGCCAAGGAATGTCAATAAAAACGGACACATGAGAATGTTCTTCATTTTCGTTTTTGGTCTGTTTGATCCAGGCTTCGCCGCCCAGGTAACGACTGCCGCCGACGATGATGGATGATCCCAGGCCCAGACTGGTGTAGGCCTGCCCCGCTTTTTCAGTGATGATTCTTTGGCGCCTTTTATGGCCCCAGTTGCTGATATCCTCATCACTTAAAATTGCGGCATCATTGGCCACTTCCAGGCGCAGTCGATCGTCAAGCAGATGGATCGTGGCGTGCACATAGGACTTTGCATAGCGGAAGGCATTGGCAAAAGTATTCTGTAGAATTCGCCGAAGGAGCTGCTCGTCTCCATAAACTTCGAGCTTTTCAGGACAAGGCGAAGGCCATTGCCAACGGGCGTTCACAGAAGGCCAGGAATCTTCGGCACTTTGCCACACGCGTGGAAGCAGTTGGCGGAGGTCGGTCCGCTGCACAGGAGGCAGGCTATCAATACGGTCCAGTTGGGCCAGTATCATAAGGTCATCAATCAGGCCTTGAAAGTAGAGCAGATCCAGCATCAGTGTTTCCTGCAATTTTTCCCGCTGAGCTTCGCTCATAGTCCTATGAAATTCACGCAGCGTTTCGGCAGCGGCACGCAGACTGGCCAGGGGTGTGCGAACGTCATGAGACAGCTCACTCAACAGGCGAGTGCGACGTTCTTCGGCTGTTTGTAGTTTTTGAAAAGATTCGGCAACACTGGCAGCCATACTGTTGAACTCGTCTATCAGGCGCAGACGGGGCTCCCAAAAACTTTGTGGAATATGGCTCCCCCATTCACCCTTACGAATTTTTTGCAGTACAGATTGCGCGATCTGACCTTTGCGGCGCAGAAAAAGATAGGCGAGCAAGACCACGAAAATGATACTGCTGCAGGACACCAAAAACAGCACGATCTGTCTCGGCAGCATCATGTGTCGATAGATATGATTGTTTGGATCGTAGGCCCAAAGCGTCCATGGCTGATGACAGACAGCATCCACTCGCACCCACAGTTGATCCGCCCGCAAGGGATTGTCGTCTGGCCATGGGAAACTGTGCTGACCGAGATCCCTTTGAACAGGAGCTTCTGCTGGAATAAATCCAGTTTTTCCCAAAGCCTGGCCTTCGGCATTCAATAGGACAAGATTCAATCGTGATGAATGACTGGCAGGATGAAAGATCGGCGAGGCGCTTGGGTTGGTGCAGTCGATGCCTTCAGCGGCTGTTTCAGCCAGCATTTGTAGGAGAGCACCATGGGGTCGACCAAAAAGCGTCGTATTGATAAGCCATGCCAAGCCAAGGCCGGCAAGCGAAGTTCCAGTCAGGAGCAAGAAGAAAGCGAAAGGGAGACGACGCATCGAGATTCCTACCTTTAAACTTGAACATGCCGAGTATGGAAGATCTCTTGGCTTACGGCAATCTCTACTCTTTAAATCCAAAGGCTCCCCTTTGGAACGAGTCACTCGCTTTCTGATCTTTCCCGTTTGCGGAAACTTTCGCTTCGTTATACTCCAGAGCTGGTGAGGTTCCGCGTGGAACTTCGACCTGTGACACCGGTTATTTGGAGAATTCTCTATGACTGCAGACAAACAGGATCCCATCGAACTTTTTGCCGACTGGTTTGCTGAGGCCAAAGCCTCACCCTTGCGTGATCCTAATGCAATGGCTTTGGCCACAGTTTCCAGGGACTTGATGCCGTCGGTTCGCATGGTGTTGATGAAGCAATTCGATCATGAGGGTTTGGTTTTTTATACCAATTTGACAAGTGCCAAGGCGCAGAATCTGCAGGTCAATCCTCAGGCCTCCGTCTGCTTTCATTGGGAGCCATTGCGTCGCCAGGTTCGAGTGTCTGGCAAGTTCGAAGCTGTCACAACGGACGAGGCGGATGCTTACTTCGCCAGCCGTCCTCGAGAAAGCCAGCTGGGTGCCTGGGCCTCACTCCAATCTCAGCCCATGAAGAGTCGCGAAGAGTTTGAGCAAAGGATGGCGGATGTCACCCGAAAGTATGAAGGCCAGGTGGTCCCCAGACCTGCCCATTGGTCAGGATTTCGGATGGTCCCCACCAGCGTCGAGTTCTGGATGGATAAGCCGTTCCGGCTTCATGATCGTTGGATTTATCGAAGAGCCGATGCCCATCAACCCTGGCAAACTCAGCTTCTTTACCCTTAAGTCATGATTTTTAGAGATTAATATCCACGCTCCAGTTGCAAGTTCTTGCGAATAGAATCTGGAGCGTTTCGCTTCCTCCAGCCTTATTGGCTTTCCACTTGACTAAAATCCCTGGTTATTTTAACAACATGCCTCCCGAAGCGTGATATTTGTCTGCCCTCTTATTGTTAAATTTAGTATTTATGCCGATAGGTTTGAGGATATTGGGAGCGTGGCGAAGACCTCTTCCCGCGCTTTAAGTTGCCGAAAGGTTTTATGATTTATCTGTTAGCCAGCTTGCTCCTCTTGATTTGCACGCCCTTTATCGTGCAGGCGGCGACACGCTATCAGAGAGCTTCGCAGGTTTTGGCATTTTTTCTGATCCTCGGCATAAGCTATACGATCCTCACTCATATCATTATCGAAAACATGGAAACCTATGGCTGGGGCGCCGTTATTGCCGCGGTGGCTGGCGTTTTGCTGCTTGGAGTGGGCGATGATTATTTCTTTTCTCATCCCGAGAAAAAGTCCGGCATCTTCTTGGCTCTGGTGCAGATCTTTCTTTTTCTTCACGCCATGATTGATGGAGCAGCACTGGTTGGTTCGGAACTTTCCATGGTCAGTCCCCTTGTACCGGAACATCGTCACACTCAGGAACTCAGCATGAGCATCCTCTTGCACCGGATGATGTTCGAAGTGTTTATTTGGAAATATTTCTTGGATCGTCACGGCAAACGGGCAGCACTGGCGGTGTTGATCAGTGTGGCTGTCGGTACCATTCTCGGCTTTTTCCTGAGCAAAGCTCTGTTCAGCATGATCCCGAGCTACTTCGGTCTGTTCGAGGCATTTATTGGAGGCGCGTTGCTGCATTTGGTGTATGATTACTTCAAGGAACGATTGATGCCCCATAGCCGACATCGCACAGTCGGAGCGGTGCCTTTCGGAGTGGACACGGGCGAAATCGAAGGCCAGGAGCCACAGACTTATCCCCCTATCGGATCGTTGTCAGGAGACAAGGCGGAGACTCATGGGAACCAACGACCATCATCACCATCATGATTCGGATCATTCCCATCACAGCCACCCGCACTCGCATTCTCACGATCATTCAAACCTGCTGAATAGTCTCGATCAAAGCGGTGCGGTCAAGCGAATCAAAGTAGCCTTTTATCTCAATATGGCCTTCGCTCTTATCGAATTGATCGGTGGGATCTTGACGGGCAGTTTTGCGATCATAGCTGATGCGATTCATGACTTCGGCGATAGTCTGAGTCTAGCCTTAGCGCTCTTTCTTCATAAAAAATCGCAGTTGGGCCCGACCAGCAGCTTGACCTATGGTTATCAGCGTTATTCGATCATCTCCTCACTTTTGTCGGGCACCATTATCGTGGCCGGTTCTTTCATTATCATCATCGAATCCATCTCCCATCTCTTTCAAAATACCGAATTGCCGAACGTCCATGGGATGATTGCGCTGGCCATCCTGGGAATTATTGTCAACAGCATGGCGGCTTTTGGACTTTCCCATGGCCATTCGCATAATGAAAAGATCCTGTCCTGGCATTTGATCGAAGATGTTTTGGGCTGGGTTGCTGTCTTGATTGGTGCGATCTGTATCAAATTATTTCAAGTGACCTGGATTGATCCTTTGCTCGCCATCGCCATCGCGATTTTTATCATGTACAACGTCTTGCGGAATCTTAAAGAGCCTTTGCAGATTATTCTGCAGCATACGCCGAATGAACAAGACCTGAAAGAATTAAAGCACGAACTCGAGCATCTCGAAGGGGTTCAGCATCTGACCAATGTTCACGCCTGGAGTTTAGATGGACGGCAGCATGTTTTTTCCGGCTGTTTAAAAATCCAGTCTTTGGACTATGCGGCGCTGATCAAAGACAAGGCCCGAAAGTTGATTGAGAAACGGGGCTTTCATTTTATCACCATCGAAACGGATGTGGATTCCCATTCCCATTCCCATTCCCATTCCCATTCCCATGCTCATAAAGATGGATAGGCTAAAGAAGGCAAAGCTTGCGCTTGCTGTAAACTTTTCTGGGCTTTGGCCATCAAAAGTAACAGCTCATGCACTTCACGCTTGATCCCGCTTTTCAGTTGGATATCTGTTTCGCGTTCCAATCGATTGAATCCCAGATACACGCGTTGGCTATAACTGAAAATGCTGGTGAGCAAGCGATTGATCATGGCGTCGCGAATCGAGGGTATAAGACTGTGCATCAACTCCTCGACGCCGAAAGGTTTGAGAAGAAATTCTCGGACTCCGAGCTGAAGGGAGTCCTGAAAGTCTTTTTCGTTTGGTCGGGCTGCCGTCATGATCATCGTATTGGCAAATAGACTGCCTTGATTTTTCAATTGCGCCACCAAACGGGTGACTTCCAGTCCATTGATTTCAGGCATTAATAAATCAGTAATCACGAGATCGATCTGATCCCCCATCACGGACTGCAGGAGATTGAAGGCCTTCCTGGCCATGTCTGTTTCAATAATGCGGGCTTTGGGAAGGATCGAACGGATCAGAGCTCCCACCAAACCGGAGATCTCAGGCTGGTCATCGATGACCAGGATGCAGGGCTCGATATCCAAGGCATTCAAAGCGAGGAGGCGCACTTTAAGGTCCTCGGAATCGTATTTTTTAGGAGCCATGATCGCTGTTGGGCCTGACCCATAGGGGCAATGCTCACAGATGGGCGGCGTTTTTTGTAATGAATCCAAAGCTTTGAGGAGTGGCCATGGAGTGGTTTCGGGAGGTCTTTGGGGCAAGTCGGGTGCGGTGAAGTGCTGGGCTCTTTCCTGTGCCAGCTGGCAGACGACTTGATCAATTTTTTGCAAAGTCGTTGGATTTTGAATCACCGGGTCTTGATCCGGGTCCATGCTTTCGATTGAATTCAAGAGCTCATTGATGCCAGATTGCAGCAGCTCAGGCGAAAAATGGCTAAAAGGCAGAGCTTCCGTGCCGCGAAAGAGCTCGCAGTACTCTTCCAAATGATGGTTGAAATCGGCAATCTCCCGAAATCCAAGCATGGCAGAGGTACCTTTCATCGAATGCAAAGCCCGCATGAATTCTTTGAGATTTTGTGGATCTGGATAGGTTTTTTGCATTTTTGTTAGGACATCGTTGGCGGTAGCAATGCGATCTTCTGCCTCTGTGCGCCATTCCATTCGAAAGCGACGGATGTCTTCTGCTGTCAGGATCTCTTCACTCATCCCGATCGATCTCCCGTCTCATGTCCATGGTTAGATTGCATGGATAGCTTCTCATGGTAGCAGCTTTTATGAAACTAGATCCAAATTGCGGAAATTCGGAGCCACACACTTGTTTTCAACTTGAGCTAAAGCTGCAGTCCAGGGCTTGACAAAAGCTGGTATTCCTGTGCAGATGCGAGTGAAGACTCCGAATCCAGAGGTGTCCATGAAGTTGATTGAGAAGCGAAAGCAGAGTTATTCAGTCACATTGGCTTTTTCACGTTATCTTAGGCAATTTGATCGTAGTATCAAGCTGCCTATCTGCTATGACGAACTGCATGATTATATCGAAGCCCTGCCGCTCTATGACGCCCAAGGCAAGGATACTTTTTGGTCGACCCTCTGCTACACGCCGCAGCTTCGTATTCCCATGCATGAGGCGCTGCTGGAAATTTACTCCCATTTGCGGGCGGGTGGCTCGGGCTTGCATATTCGGCACTTGGAAGTGGATCGCATTGACCTTTGTCTTTATGCCAACACCTCGCCCTTTCGAGTGCGAGTGATCAATCGTCTCAATGATAATTTTGACTATTTTTATATCAAAAAAGCCGATATGTCCCGGATCTTTGGTCTGGAACTGGAACACCTGCTGTCGCCAAATCGTAACTCTTATCTTTATTCTGGGGATACACTCATAGAAGAACACATCTATGGCATTCCGGGTGATGTGTTTCTGGAGAAGAAGCTGAATGAAGATGCCAGCAGCCGAGTTCGGTTGGCCAAGGAATTTGTGAAGTTCAATGAACGCTGTGTGCTGCGTTTACTGGGTGATATGCATGCAGCGAATTTTGTCATCGACATCACTATGGACTTTGAACAGAATTACTATCGTATCCGCGCCATCGACTTCGATCAGCAATGCTTTGAACCCTCGCTGAAGGTCTACCTACCACAATTTTTTAAGCAAAACTTTCCCTATGTGAAACTGGTGCTAGACTACTTGCCAATCGAATCCGTGCATCAGTATCAGCAGGAAGAAAGAGCCCAGTTTTTCCGACGAACCCGATCGGAAATCTTACGCCTGGAAGAGCTGTTCAGTGCTCTTGAAGGAAGTCAGTTGGCTCCCTATGAACATGTTATCGCGCTGCGAACACAGCTGGCCGATTACTTCGAACAGCGGAGTTTTCTGCAATGTGAATCCATGACTGCATTGATCAAACTCATACTGCGGCTGAT
>JBGSRE010000703.1:0-1836 GCA_041737755.1 Oligoflexus sp. | reverse complement strand
AGATACGGGCATTGCCCTTGATCGTATGCACTTCACGATAGAGATCTTCCAGCAGCTTCTCTTCCATTTTGCCAGGTTTTAAATTCTGCATAAAGGGATTAAGACTTTTCTGAGCTGTTGCCACAAAATCTTGAATGCGTTGGATCGATCCATCCATCAGACATTCCACAATTTTGGTACGCAGCTTAGCTAACCTGGAATCTCTTTCCAAATGCTTGACCTGCGTGACGTCGCTGACAGTCATGAGGATTTTAGAGACCATTCCGTCTTCTGAAAGCACCGCACTCCAACCCAACGAAAGAACTTTATTGGTCGCGCGGGTCAAAGTTTGAAATTCGTGGAGGAGCAGCTCTCGATTGGCTTCAAAATTGATATCACTTTCACCAAAACTAAAATCCAGGGTACTACGCATCTGGGCCAGGACATCCAAGGAAACATTCGAACTACCAAAGAGTAACTGAAAGACATCACGACCTTCAATATGCTGCGTCTCCAGGATACTTTCAAGTGCAATAGAGTATTCAGGCAGAACCCGAAAGCTGGCATCGATGGTTAAAATCCCTTCGGGTAAGCTTTGCAGAATTAGACTCAGGTTCTGCTTCTTCTCGTAAAGATCATGAGTACGACTGGCAACTGTTTGCTCCAAGTTTTGATTCACCTGCGCTACATGCTGGAGAAGTTGCCTGTTCTGCATAAAGGTTTCAGCGAAAATAATTGCCGTAAGGTAAAGAATGGAGGAGGTAGCGACAAGAGTTCCAATAAAAATCAAACTCGTTGATTGAATTATGCCCAACGCAAGGAGAATATCATGAACACTGCAACAGAAGAAAAAGAATTCGCCAAGGAAAAGCACCAAAAGGCGCCTATTGTTGATTAAAGCATGGTAACAGTTCCAAACCAGGTGCATAGCCATCCACAAGCTGTAAAGAAAAGTCAGCTTGCGAATAATTTGGAAAATCTGCATGTTAAATCGGAAAGCCATGGCTACAAAAAGTCCCGCCAGCAACGCCACGACGATATAATTCACCCGGTTGATGCGCGGGGTGACCTTGTAAAAATACTGGGAATAGGTCACATGACCCAATGCCATGCAACTGATACCTATATAGTGCAAAATCCACAACTTTTCTGGATCAAACAGCCGAATGAGGTTGTCGTGGGGGAAAGCATAAAATGGAAAGATCCCAATCCCTGTCAGACCTGCGACGAGATAGAGTGAATACTGAGTTCGTGAATAGACCAGCAAAAAGAACAAACCAAACATCAAAAGAATATAGGCAGAAATATTCCGCACCTCACCTCCGTAGAGCTGATAGAAGGTGATGACGGGATCAAAATCGCGATACGGCCTTAATTGAAATGGCAGTTGATACACACCAATCATGATCCGGGTATTGATCCGCATCGTGATAATCTGTTCCGATTGAGTGATGGTAAAGACCACAGGGATGGGCTGAATGGAATAGTAGCGTTCGTGGGTGTGCAGACCTTCTCTGCGCATGATTTCTTCGCCATTACGGAAGATCTGCAACTGACTCATGTAGGCATCAATATAGAAAACGGCTTTCTTGCCAATCAATTTTGGATCAAAGACAAATTTTCCGCGATACCAACCCACCTCAAAATACTCACCATCGGCATAGGCTTTGCTCCAGGGACCAGGGGTTTGAACCAAGACCCAGTCCGAAGTATCGATGCTAGTATTTTTGTTTTCGGGCCGGTCTTCGCGGGTGAACAACCATTTTCCCCGCAATTCCAACGGCCGACGCAGTGACTTCACCTTGATTTCGCAAGAAAAGCAATCCTCACGTTCCGCCCCCCTCACTGAAGAGGCTG
>JBGSRE010000700.1:0-2146 GCA_041737755.1 Oligoflexus sp. | reverse complement strand
TTCTTGCTTCATAGAGAGCAATGTTATAGAGGTTTTTCGAACAGATGCACATGTCAGTCAACACTCTCGATTCGAGTGCGGACAAGTGCTTGAGTTCTGTTCGCAAAGTTCGCATCAGGCATCCCAATCCATGGAAATCACAAGAGATTGGAGATTAGGATCATACGGATGTATGGTCAAGAGAAATCTTCAGAATTTTCTCCGAAAGAGGGAGTTAGCGGAAGCCCAATTCCTCCCACGGCTAAAGCCATGGGTATCCTTGGTCTTGGAGTGATGAAAATTGGCCAAGTCATATTGCGTCTTGGCTCCCTTCTTCTCTTTAAGGTTCGAGTGTATGATTCACTATCCTAAGCCCTTGCGTTACGCACTCATTACTAAAATTAGGCTAATGCAAGGGATATCGGACTGAAAAATAGAAATTGCAGTATGTTCCGAATTTTCGTGAAATTAGCTGTGAAAAGCCGTGGGATGGCGCAGAGCGGCAAGTCAAAGCAGAGGGTAACACCTCTGCAGAGATCTTTTATTCAATGGCTGCATGATACCTCGCGAATCCAGGCAATTTCTTGCTCAGAGTTTGCAAACGCAACAAAACCGTTAAACACGGCTCCGCCTAAAATGAGCTGACGCTATTCCATCTTCACGTTGATGCCTGCTGGAATGCATGGGCATCGGGAACGATGATAGAAGCAACATGGGGTTCAACCATAGCTTCATAAGGGATCTTACCAATGCTCAGTCGGCCTCGGTGAAGGACGTGATGCTTGCCCAGGATCAAGACTTGGCTTTTGATTTCCATGGAAAGCCGGTGCACCTCTTCAATGGGCAGACCAAAGCGAACTGCAGGGCGATACTTGTATTCATGAATAAAGCTCGGATCCATTGTCTCGATGCGTTGCTTGAGCAGACTCTTGATTTCCAATTTGGTCTGATCGATATAGACTTGGCTATTGAATTCAGGATCGCTCGGAATTTGGCCTTCCAGCATGGCTATGCGGATTTTATCCACCATTTGGTTGATCTCTCGATAGCTCATAGGGTTCACATAGACATGCACAAGCTGGTTCACATCTATCGATCGACAGAAACCCAAAGTTCCTCGCAGAGCTTGTTCGCCATCCTCTTTCAAATCGTCAGCAATGAGCACAGTGAGAGGCTGGGATTGAAAATCTATGAAACTTTCATAGGGAATAACCATGACCGGAACTCGGGAGTGGGCCATCAAAGACAGGCCCGTCGACATGCTATCCAGAAAACGGGTAGCTTGCTGCTTATGAAAACCGCAGATGATCAGACTGGCCTTGGCGCTGCGAGCCACTTCTTCCAAGGCATCCTCAGCAAAGTCACGAAACACTCTGGTTTCACAAACTAAACCGCTCGGGAGTGCGTCCCGAATCGCTTCGATCTTATTTTGGGCGATAGCCAGATCCTCATCAAAGGATTCCCTTTCGAACTCTTCGTACGGCAGGACAAACCCTTCCCTGGCTAAAGAATAATTTCGATCGGGCTGAGCTGCATGAACCAGGATCAGTTGGGTGCTAGTTCTTTGAGCCAGGGAAACCGCACTTTGGATGAGATGATCCTCCTGATCGTTCAGGGAAAGACCGAGCACGATTGTAGTATTGGCGCTAAATAATTCCAGCATGACAAGCCCTCCTTGCCAAGAGTCTAACTCCTGAAAAGCTTTCGGCCAAGCGTGCTGTTAGCTGCAGCCAGTTGAGGGAAATTGCGCAGAGGCAGGATCAAGTTCCACAATCGCCTTGCCAAATAGATATAAGGCACTAAAAATATTAAACAAAAAAAGAGGGGAGGGAGCGGCACAAGATTTGCTTTTATGGGATGAAGAAAGAATGGTGTTTGGAGAATCTAAGCTAGGCGCCGTAATTTCTCTTGCAAAACCCAAGCCCAGGTTCGGTGATATGTGTACCTGGATCCGTTTTGCAAACTGAAGCGTGTATCCGTCCCAACAGGTTGAATCGAAAGCTTGCAAAAGCTTTCGATTCTTTTTTTTTACTCGTAAACTATGGAATCTAATTTTACAGATTGAGATTGACCCGAGTAATCAGTGATAACGACCAAGCTGATGGGTGTGGCTAGGTGGTCATACTGAATTTTTTTTGCACCCGTATGCTCATAGATCCGTCCCGAG
>JBGSRE010000584.1:0-4694 GCA_041737755.1 Oligoflexus sp. | reverse complement strand
ACCTCAGCCCTGCAGAATGGTGTTCAGCTCAAACCCTTCGGTTCAGCAACAGGTGAGAGCGGCGAGTTGCGCTTCACTGAAGCCACAGGTGCTGGTACCAATCACATAGGTTTTAAAGCGCCTGATTCAATCACTGCTGACAAAATCTGGACCCTACCAGCAGCTGATGGCACGAAAAAGTTGAAGTCATCTTCAAAGCTACTACCCCCGAATCAAAGCTGAAGTTTGAAGATTACGGGCTTTCTGACGGGATGGGCGTTTTGATCGATGATATACGCTTAGAGAGGATCGTCAGCAATTCTCCTTAATGCAATCATCGGTGTTGCCCACGCCAGCTTTAAGGAACGAGAATTCGCCGATTTGAGCGAGACTGAGCCGCTGTTCGGATCGATGGACTAGCCTCGATAGATTTAAAATCAAGAAAACTTTGGCTTGGCTTGTTGAAATCGTGAGTGCGTAAATCTTCGCGGGCTTGGATACTTTTTTCATAGGTTGATCTATCAAAAATAATAGGTTAATCTATGATTTGTGAAAAAAATTATTAATCTACCTTTTATCAAGCAGTTACATAAAAACCTTAGCGCCAACACTGATCTTCTCCAGGTCATTCTTGGCCCTCGACAGGTCGGCAAGACTACGACAATTCTGGAGTATCTTCGTACCCATCACCAAGATTCTCATCATTACGTCAGTTCAGACAGCCTTTTCAACGCATCACCTGCCTGGCTTCGTGAGCAGTGGATGAGTGCTCAAACAAGGCAAAAACTGCTCGTCGTCGACGAAATCCAAAAGTGCGAAAACTGGGCTGAGGTATTAAAGACGCTATGGGATGAATCCAAGCGACATAAGAAACCCGTTCGCTGTGTCTTACTCGGATCAAGTTCATTGAGCATTCAGAAAGGCCCTACAGAAAGTCTTACGGGGCGATTTCAACTTATGATAGCCCACCATTGGAACGCTCAAGAGTCGCTTGACGGGTATGGATTAGGATTCGATGGCTATCTGAAGTTTGGAGGTTACCCAGGAGCTTATCCGTTTGCCGGAACCGATGAATGGCGAAGTTATGTATCGACGTCAATCATCTCAACGATCATCGAAAAGGATATCCTGCAGTATCACACGGTAAAAAGCCCTGCGCTTTTTAAGCAAGCTTTTGAAATCATCATGGCCTATCCAGCGATGGAAATCAGCTACACAAAACTTCTCGGTCAGCTGCAAAATAAAGGCAATGTGGAACTCATAAAGCAATACCTTGAGCTCTATCAAGGCACGGATTTGGTGAAAGTCCTTGATAAATATTCACCGAACCGCATCAAGTCCAAAAGTTCTTCACCCAAGATATTACCTCTCGCACCCTGTCTCTATTATCTTACTAAGCTCGATCAATATACTCCGGAAGAACAAGGGAGAGTTTTTGAAGCTATAGTGGGTGCGCAGTTAACTCGCACTGGTGAGGATCTTTTCTATTGGCGGGAAGGCAAATATGAAGTCGACTATGTCTTGCGGCGAGGTAAATCCGTCTGGGCTATCGAGGTTAAGAGTGGTCGTCGCCGCGCCGCAGATGGATTAGGTGCTTTCATCGAACATTATCCAGACGCGAAGGCGGTATTAATTACCAGAGAAAGCTACTCCGATTTCGAGATTGATCCACTAGATTACCTGCAAGCTACGCGCTGTTGATAATTCGGTAAAGCTCTGACGCCAAGTACAGTGGAAGGGACAGGAGATCAGTAGCACCAGTTTCATTTTTACTGGGAAAGACTTTACTCTGCCTTGATGGAAGGTTTGCATCGAAACGAACGGCAAGTGGCACGTTGTAACTCGAGCGGTATTGGACCAGCGAGTCCAATATCAAAATAAAAGAGCTTACGCGTTTCTCGAGCTTGTTCGTGGGCATCAATTTTTAAATACTTTACTTTCTGGCCAATCGTACTCCCAACCCTATCAAAAAAAGCTCTAACGGCAGCCGGCATGCCGCCGACCAGCATGTACTGCCGCAGAAGAACTATCAATTCCTGATGTAGTCTCAGAGTGAGGCTGGATGTTTCGTCTGGCATGACTTGCGAAATCAGACTTGCTGCAGAACACGGTATAAAGCTCATTGACTCTATAGACGAGGGCAACAATTCTTACGGTCAGCTCGGTGATGGACGGACCGCAAACCTGCCATCGATCCCAGCTATGATCCAAGTAATCCGCCTCCCGCGGGATCACACTCCGGGTCACGCCCCGGGTCATTTACGGACGGTGATCCTCAACCACCCATTCCTCCTCCGCTTTACCAAAAGTTCTTAGAGATAAGCTCCAGTAAGTCTGATAGAGATCGAACAGTGCGGCGATCTCGCCATCCTTGCTTCGCTCTCTAGGGCGCCTCGTAAAGAACCTTTCCTTCTGTCTTGGCCACGAAGCATATACCACCTTCTTGGGACTTCTTGCTGAACTGGTCTTCATCTAGGACGAGGCAGTCCATAGGCCAATCGATTTTAGCAGCCACACGGTTGACGAGCTTTTGGGTAGGCTTTACTTCATCCCGATACTTAACGATAAGCACATAGTCCAAATCAGAGGCTTCCGTCATTTCGCAGCGAGCTGCCGAGCCGAATAGTATCACTTTGCGCGGCCTGCAGACTTCGAGTATCTCAGCCAGGGACTGCTGCACCAAACGCTCCTGATCCTGAGAGTCTAACTTTCCAGCCAATAGTCTTGTAAGGCTCATACCTAACTCTCACTTCATTTGAAGTTTTGCCCAATCCAGAACGTCGGCTGCAAGTTTGAAGACGGCTTCGAACTCAGCGCGGGTCAATTCCAATATTCCTTCTTGATACCGCTTCACCGTAGCATAAGGAGTGAGGTCTGAAAGATCGTAACCACCCGGCGGAGTTAGTTCTTGTGGCAATTTTGCAACGAGGATTCCCGCGTCATGAACCAAGGGCACCGGAATTTCTTTCCAACAAAGAACAGCTTTGAGGGCTTTTTCAACAGCCTGCTGGGCATGATATACGGCATTTTCCTGACGAGCACCATGCTTGGCAAGGATCTGACCCGATTCAAGGTCGGCTTCGGCTATGCGAAGCAACTCTGGAGCAGAACTTTTTGGAAATAGTTTTTCAGATTTTCTTGGTGTCATGGTGGCTCACTTGATCGACAGCACTGCTATATTCACGCTTCCTGTTTCATGGCTAGCGATCATACAAGACAAGCTGGAACTATTCCAGTGAGTTCCGACGCTCTCATGTCCGTCGGACTTTTGCTACTAGCTGCAGGTGTTGGAACCAGCATTAAAGTCCGTAATTCCACGCCGTGTGGCGACAGACTGAATCGTGCAGTTATTCTGCCCCGCGAAGAGATCTCGGTCTGCCTGGAGCAGCGAAGAAACGAGATCAGTTGGGTCTGTGACTTTATTCATATAAAGTAAAGCCTGCATAACGAGCTTCGCTGTATTGGCAAGACCGACCTGGGTTGAACCAATGTCCCAAAGCATGCCAGACAGAACTTGTGATGCCATGTGGTACGCCTTTGAATTTGTAACAATTGCTCTAGAAATAGCTGGGTCCTTGAGACTCAGTTCGTTGTCCCCGCTTCGTAGGCACTTGTTGCGAATCTCACAAGCCGAGCTGTCTTTGCTGCAAATTGATTCACCCAAACAACTGTTGCCGGTCTGGGCGTAAAGAAAAAAGTCTGCAAGCCCTTCATGAACCATTTTATTTTCGATTTTAGTGGAGAAACCTACGTATTGCGCGACGATATGGTGGCCCAACTCATGAGCCACGACATCAAAATCGGTCGTGAGATTTTCGAGCAGAGGACGATTCGGGGCAGAGGCGAATGCTAGCACGTCTGGTAGGACTATGATGGGTCGCTTCAGGCTAGTTTGATGAGCAGGATTATCATAAAACGGGCCTGATGCCCTCTCCTGTGCTCCGTTACTCAAACGCAGTTCGACCTGAGCGCCAGACCAGTGAGCGTTCTTGTCAATCTCCAGAAACCATTGCATCATCTTAGTGGCATTAGCGAAGGCAGTCGACTGACTAAAGCGCTTATCCGAAGGATCAAACTTGAAATTAAGCTCAGGATCGAAGCTTAATTCCCCGTCATCCGTTTCCACGGTGAAATAGGAGCTGCACAGATAGCCGTTATCCTGCATATCATCGATGACGATTTCAGTCAGCTTGTTTGAAAGATTATTTCCCCCATCATAGACATGGAAGCTGCCAGTAGCATGCAGGAACCTGGGACTTAGATATTCGATTTTTCCAGCAACCGCAGCTCCCTCGTAACTTTTGCCATTAATGCTCAGAGATAAGCGCGTGGCGACATGTAGCTGTTCATTCAACTCCATGAGGCAGGATTCTTCGCTCGAGAACGTCAGCTCCTGAACGGGCTCACCCAAAATGCTTTGAATATTTGTCTTTACGAGGTCCGACCTAAGTCTAGCTTCATCAGAAGGGGCAATTCCACGAGCTAGCAGCTCCGGACTGGGAATCTGGCCTTTTATCCATAAACCCTTATCGCGGTCGTGCACTGTTGCATAGTACTGCCAGGAGCAGAGAGTCTTCCCCCCTGTTTCACGGTACCTGTCGCTTAACTCAGATTTAACTTAAAGCGGGCGAGCAAGAACAGACAAGTGGGAAAACGGTCGACCTATTCCAAAGAATTCAAAGAAGCCATCGTATCAAAAATCGTAAATAGGCGTA
>JBGSRE010000812.1:0-7045 GCA_041737755.1 Oligoflexus sp. | reverse complement strand
CCACGAAAGCCATCACCCTTTTTCTCTCGCTTAATCCAATACAGCCCATTCTGAGTGCGAAGCTCTTCCACAAAGCGATTCATCCCTGCTGAGCCAACCGTCTTCATCACCGCATAGACGGCGGCATAATCTTTGGAAACTTTGCTGGCCATCGCCTCCCAGTTGCCCATATGAAAACACAGCACATAGGCCCCGCGACCTTGATCCAAGGCGGCCCTTAGATGCTCTCCGCCCTTAACTTCAGTAGCACTGGCAAGCGGATAGGTGGACGAACTGAGGGTCTCGAATAGAGTCAGAATAAAGTTAAAGACCGAGGCCCGGGCGAGGCGAATCTTGTCCGCCTCAGTGCGGCTGGAGCCAAAAGCCAAATGCAGATTCTTGAGCATAAGCTGCCGACGCAGGCGCAAGACATCAAAGATTATCCAGGTGAGAGCAGCAGCGAGACGCTCCAAGGCCTTGGGGGTCAGTTGACCCAACACTCGGGACAGCAGTTGCATCAATCTATACATGACGTTAAGTCTCCTGACGGCAGGCGGATGACATGGTCCATAGCCGACATCCATTAGCCTCCCCCGTCGGAAATGTCCATTGAAAAGCAGCTAGATTTTTCATTCGTACAAAAGTATGGTTTAACCCAGATTTCGACATAAGGACACACCCTATGAGCTCAGCTAAACCCAAAAATGTCACAGCTGCCACTGTTGAGAGTGACGAACTCATTGTTCGAGGTGCGGAAGAGCATAATCTGAAGAATGTATCGGTCAGCATCCCCAAGAAGAAGCTGGTGGTATTTACCGGCGTTTCCGGTTCGGGCAAATCCAGCCTCGCCTTTGATACAATTTTTGCCGAAGGGCAGCGACGTTATGTCGAATCGCTTTCATCTTACGCACGCCAATTCCTGGGTCAGATGGATAAGCCCAAATATGAATCCATACGCGGCTTAGCGCCAACAATATCGATCGAACAAAAATCGGCCAGCAAAAATCCTCGATCGACTGTTGGCACAATTACTGAAGTCTATGATTATCTCCGCGTTCTCTATGCTCGCGTCGGTGTTCAGCATTGCTATAAATGTGGCAAGAAAGTGGGCCGGGGCGATGCGGCCAGCATGGTCCAGCAGATTCAGGATATGCCGGAAGG
Organism: Oligoflexus sp.; assembly: GCA_041737755.1. Lineage (GTDB taxonomy): Bacteria > Bdellovibrionota_B > Oligoflexia > Oligoflexales > Oligoflexaceae > Oligoflexus. Next base: position 5,905 of record JBGSRE010000812.1, on the reverse strand, counting down.
CACTAAAATTTTGCTTCTAGCACCGATCATAGACCATCGCAAAGGGACTCATAAAGAGGTGATCGAAACGCTCCAGGCACAAGGTTTTGAGCGGGTGCGAGTGAACGGTTCGGTGGTTAATCTCGGCGATGTGCAGGAGCTGGCCAAGCATAAAAAGCATAGCATCGAAGCGGTGGTCGATCGATTGATAGTCAAGCCAGGTGCGAGCTTTCGCCAACGGCTGACCGATTCTGTGGAACAGGCCTTAAAGCGCGGCCAAGGTCGGATCATCGTGCATGCTGAAGCAGGCAAGGATCTGCATATGAGCGAAGAGCGCAGCTGCTGCGGCATCGCCTATCCTGAGTTGGATCCGCCGCTGTTTTCCTTCAATGCACCGGCCGGCATGTGCTCCAGCTGCAATGGATTGGGCAATGTCGTGGCCATGGATCCTGAAAAAGTGATTCCTGACCCATCGCTGTCGATTCGTGAGGGAGCGATTGTGCCGTGGGCTTCTTACTTTAAAAATGGGGAGACTAAGGAAGGCGGCTCTTGGGGACAGGAGCGTTTTACGGCAATGAAAAAGCAGTGGGGAATCGACTTTGATAAACCCTGGGCAAAGATCAGCAAGAAGCATCAGAATCTGATCCTGCATGGCGAGGGTGCCAAGACTTTGGCCGTGAAATGGAAGGGAGCACGCAGCACCGGTACTTGGGAAAGCGAGTATGAAGGCTTGCTCAACAGCATGATGCGACGCTACCTCAGCACCCAATCGGAAGGCATGAAGGACTGGTACGGCAAGTTTATGTCATCCCAATCTTGCGCCAGCTGTGAGGGCATGCGGTTGAAGCCTGAAGTCCTGGCTGTGCGAGTGCAGGGCAAATCCATCATAGAACTGTGTCAAATGTCGATTGAAGACTGCCGGGCTTTCATGGACAAACTGGAACTCAGCCCCAGCCATAAATTGATCGCCAAAGAACTGCTGAAAGAAATTCAGTCCCGCATGAGCTTTCTCGTCAATGTCGGCCTCAGTTACCTCAGTTTGGATCGCAAAGGTCCGACCCTGTCCGGGGGTGAGGCGCAGCGCATTCGCCTAGCATCTCAGATAGGTTCTGAACTGACTGGAGTCCTCTACATTCTCGACGAACCGTCCATTGGCCTCCATCAAAGAGACAATCAAAAACTCCTCAGCACTTTGCAGCATCTGCGTGATCTCGGTAATTCACTGATTGTCGTCGAGCATGATCAGGAAACGATAGAGGCGGCCGATTGGATCGTCGATTTTGGTCCAGGGGCGGGAACGCAAGGTGGACATATTGTCGCCAGTGGTCCTTTGCCAAGGATTCTCAATGAAAGTAAATCGCTTACGGGCCAGTATCTCAGCGGCAAAAAGCGCATTGAAATTCCCCAGCAGCGACGGGCTATCAATGAAAAGGCTTGCATCACAATTGAAGGCGCCCAGGAAAATAATCTGCAGAACATCGATGTGACCATTCCTTTAGGCGTTCTCACGGCCGTCACCGGAGTGTCCGGCGCAGGGAAATCGACGCTGATCAATCATATTCTTTATCCAGCTATCGCTAAAAAATTGCATGGCTCCGATGAGGAGGTGGGCAAGCACAAACGCATTCGTGGCTTGGAACACATCGACAAAATTATCAACATCGACCAGAAGCCGATCGGTCGCACACCGCGCAGCAATCCTGCTACCTATACCAAAGTTTTCGATTTGATCCGAGATTTCTATGCCTTGCTGCCAGAATCTCAGCTTCGTGGATATGCCAAAGGTCGTTTTTCTTTTAACGTCAAGGGAGGCCGCTGTGAGCCTTGCCAGGGCGATGGTTTCATCAAAGTGGAAATGCATTTTCTGGCCGATGTTTTTGTGCCTTGCGAAGCGTGTAAGGGCTCACGATTCAATGCAACGACCTGTGAGATCCTTTACAAAGGCCACTCGATTGCCGATGTGTTAAAACTTTCCGTAGGGGAAGCTCGCGAGCTTTTTGCCAAGCATCCTAAAATCGTTCAGGTGCTCGATACTCTTTTGGATGTCGGGCTGTCCTATATTTCGTTGGGCCAGTCAGCGACAACGCTTTCGGGAGGCGAAGCCCAGCGGATAAAACTTGCTCGTGAATTGGCTAAAAGGGAAACCGGCCGCACCATTTATATTCTAGACGAGCCCACCACAGGCCTCCATTTTCAGGACATAGCTCACCTGCTGGAAGTCATTCAACGGCTGGTGGCCACTGGCAATAGCGTCGTGGTCATTGAACACAATCTGGATGTCATCAAATGCGCTGACTGGGTGATCGACATCGGTCCCGAAGGGGGAAAAGCCGGCGGGAAATTGGTGGCAGAGGGAACACCGGAAGAAGTCGCCAAAGTGAAAAGCTCCCACACCGGACGCTTTCTTAAAAACGCTTTGCACTAAAGCCCAATGGCCAAAGTAGGGATTGTTCCAGCTCTGCTATTGGCCTGAATTTCTCGCATGAGCTCGCTATAATGCGGACGACCAATAGCCAAGAGCGCTTCGACATGAACCTGCAAGAGTTCTGCAGTCGGCAGTACGGCCTGGGTTGGTAGCATATTACAGATATATTCACAGAAACTATCGTCCAGGTGAGTCCAGTAGTGTTGGGCGAGTTCATTATTTTTACTAAATTTTCTTAAAGCCGCGAGAACCATGCCCTCCTCAGGTCGATAGAGGGTCCACAAAGCCAAGGAGATTGACGACTGGGGGGTCATCGGCAGAGCGTCGATCAAAGCTTCGAGGTGGATTTTGGCCAAGGCAGGAAGCAGAGTCTGGGCATGAAACGGAAGATCCAAATAGCGATGGAGAAATTCGAATTTTTGCTTTTCCAGGCAGATACGCATGACTTCTTCACTCATATCGAGCCGACTATAGGCTAGCAAGGCACTGTCTATTAATCCCGCCTGCATATAACAATCCCCTGCCTGTCGAAAATAGTGAAAGTCGCTTTCCGCTTGACGTTCAAAATTACGCGCAGCCATATCGAGCTTGCCGTCCTGAAGGAAGTATTTGCTGGCCTTCAGAAACTGCCCATTGCGTTCATAAACAATCGCCGCTCGATAGGGCACCCCCATACGCAGAAGTATCGAGCAGGCTTCATCGACCAGACCATTGTTCTCGAGAATATCGATCGCTTTCCGCGGAAAATTGATCGACTCAAAGAGCTGAGCTGCTTCCATAAACGATTTCTGCTCCACCAGGTCTTTGGCGAGCATATAGGTCTTTTTCTGCTCGGCGGAGAGCTGAGCAAATAAATCGGTCTTTCGCACAGTCGGTTGGGGAGCCTTTGGAGCTGGGTTTTGCCGCAACTCAACTACTTTTTTGTGCACCTTAGTCCTGCGGGTATTGTCCAGGAAGTACACGACTATGCCCCGGATCATAAGATAGAGCATGATTCCGCCGACAATAAAGGCCGGCAGCAGGTATTTGGCCATCACGCCCAAATCCAGAATCGGTATTTTCATCGAGAACCTCCTCTAGGCCCATGGAGGACATTTTTTGCACCGCACCCTTCATGGTAAATGCTAGATTGATTTTTGTCGACGACGCCATTACCTTTTCTCCAAGGAACACCCAAGAAAAGGTCTCTGGGTGATCCCTGTTTCTCATGAGGACATTTTTTATGATGCGTTCTTTCAAATGGCTGTTGCTGTCGGTTTCTGCTATCTCTTTGCCCGCTTTTGCGGAGGAACAAGGTTTCGACAATTTCCTCCTCTCGAGTCCGTCGATCATGTCGCCTTCTCAGTATTATCAAGTCAAGGGTGGACGCTTTGAAGCCCTGCTTGCAACAGGATCGAGCAGTTTTGAGTCCAAGCCGTCAGGGGTTACGAACGACAGCACAAATCAGGCACTAGAGGCCGGTTATGCCCAGGGATTGATGAATAATCAGCTGGTGATTGGGGCTGATATCAGCTTCGACACATTGACACAAGATGACGATAAGGATACCGAGACCACACTCAAACCCACCGTAGCTTTCAATGTCACTCCCCTGCTGAGTTTGGGTGCAGCTCTCAATGTCGTCAGCGGCAAGTCAGAGGCAGCAGGCTCAAGCGAATCAATGAGCTACAATACCTTCACGATCGGTGCGACTTTGCATCAGGATGCTTGGGAAGGTTCAGTAGCAGTGACGACCGAGAACAAGGATGATAAAAAATCGCAAAACAACAGCCCACAGGTCCTGAGTGTGCATGGTCGGTACAAGCTGATGCCGGTTCTCTCTTTAGGCCTGAAGCTTGACCAGACCGACCATGGTGCTCTTGCGGCTGCTGGCCAAACTGCAGAAACCGAATCCGCCTACTCTCTGATTCTTGAGTCAGGTTTCAGCGACGAATTTGGGATTGAAGTGGCCTTTCAATCCGCCAGTAATGTTTCAGGAATTAAAGATACCAACAGCACTCTTATTTTTCTTGGGGGACAGTATAAGCTCGCATCCAATCTAAGCATTGGCGCGCAGATCAATCTGATAACTTTGGAAAATGATGCTTTTGATGCTAGTTCGAATCAATTTGCTGTGACCTTGACTTCGAGCATGTAAGTGTGGAAAAGCCGGGATCAATCACTGCAATCGGAAGCGATTGATCCCAGGAATCTCCAACTTACCAGCCGTAGTTAGGTTTGGTAGCAAAGTGATGCCTTGTCGAAATTTCGCGAGTCGTTCCCGTTTGGGACCGCATCACAATAGAATGAGTCGTGGCACCATAGGGGGTATAGCGAACGCCGCGGAGATAGGAGCCATTGGTCACTCCAGTCGCAATGAACATAACATTGCCTTTGGCCAGATCTTCGATTCCATACACGCGGTTTTCATCGGTAATGCCCATGGCTTTGGCTCGACTTTTTTCTAGTTCCTTTCTGAATTGCAAAACACCTTGGATTTCGCCACCCAAACAGCGCAATGCGGCGGCAGCGATAACACCTTCCGGAGCCCCACCCACTCCCATCAAAACATCGATGCCTGTGCTGACTTCCGCGGTAGAAATAGCTGCTGAGACATCGCCGTCACCGATGAGGCGGATCGTTGCACCAGCCTGGCGAACTTCACCAATCAACTCCTGATGGCGAGGGCGGTCCAAAATAATAACTGTCAAATTTTCGATCTTCTTGCCCATAGCTTTGGCAATTCGCTGCAGATTCCAGGTGGGAGACTCGTTGATATCGATCACGCCCCTTGCTGCAGGTCCCACAGCCAGTTTTTTCATATAGGTGTCGGGGGCATGTAAGAAGTTGCCATGCTCTGCAGCCGCAATGACTGCTATGGCTTCACTGCCGCCCTTGGCGGTAATGGAAGTGCCTTCCAATGGATCACAGGCGATATCAATCTTAGGTCCGCCTTTACCGACTTTTTCGCCAATAAAAAGCATCGGGGCTTCATCGCGTTCGCCTTCACCGATCACAATTGTCGCATCAATGAGCATCGAGTCAAAAGCACGTCGCATGGATTCCACGGCAGCATGATCCGCTGCATTTTCATCCCCTCGACCCACCCAACGCGCCGCTGATAAGGCCGCAGCTTCGGTCACACGCACAAATTCCAATGCTAAGTTACGATCCATTGCCCGTTTCCTTCCTCTAGACCTACGAAAATGTGAACTCCAGCTTACTTCCTAGCCGATCTGGCGAGAGGAGTCAAATTTCACCCTCAATGGCACAGAAAGCAAAAGCCACCGAATGGAAATTTCGGTGGCTGGTATTCTGTAAAAATTCAGATAACGCTTGTAGCTCTTTTCACTCGATTCCAAGTCGGCTCAGGAGTAGGGCCCGATCTTGGCGCAGATCACGCTGTTCCTGCAAACTTAAAGTTCCGTTCTGGTCAGCGTCGTAGCGGCCAAGGATCTTCTCCCAGGATCGAATCAATTTCACTCGGCGAGCCTGAGCCTGACGCTGCAGCTGGAGTCGGGC
>JBGSRE010000808.1:0-4193 GCA_041737755.1 Oligoflexus sp. | reverse complement strand
CCCCGACTCCCAGCCCTGCCTGGAGGCTGTGAAGCCCAAACTTGGTAGTGTCGGCCATGGTTACGTAGGCACCTTGACCGGGGATTTATGCGGCCAGCTTAAACTCTGTGACCAGCGCGTGCAATATTTTTGACTTTTTTACTTTCAGATTCTGGATGTCTGGCGATTTTAGATGGTGTGCATCAGGAAAATTAGGGCTTGCGCCGCCGATACCATCCTTTAACGACTTGTGGACGAGCACGCTCGGTTCTTTTTCGAATGTATTGCCGGGGATCCCCATAGAAAACCATTGCCAGAATTTATAAAGCGCGAGTTTGACAAATTTTTAAGATGCGGTATTTTATCTGAAGGAGAGGCGGTGATACCGGCATTGTATCTTACCTGCAGCGAGCCAGCTCTGCGCTCAACTTTAATCTTCATTTTTATCTTTTAGCCACTGATGGCATCTATACGGTGGGCCACGAGAGTGATTCTGTTTTTCATAGAATCAGTGGAATCCATGAACACGAGGTAGCGCGTGTGGTGGATGGCGTGTCTAGGCGAGTTATAAAGTATTTGCGAAAGTCAGGAAAGCTTTCACCTGATGATGGAAGACCCACTCTGGATGGGCCGTCTGTGGAACTCGGTGCCGAAGAAAAATATTTGCCGACTTGCTGTAACTGCTACTATCAAGCTTTGCAGCCACACCTCACAGAGCCCGATGAACTGTCGGGTCACCAGTCCTGCCTGTCTTGACGTGAAAAGGAGGGACGAACCCCTCCTTGTTGTCTATTGGATTATCGGCCTCTTAGGGCTACGGCCGATAAGATTACTGCAGAACTTTGAGAGCTTCTTTTGCAGTTGGATCGGCTGGATATAGAGCCTGGACATCTTTGTAGGCAGCGACCGCTTCAGGTTTTTTCTTTGCATATCCCAGACACATTGCCTTTTGCACGAGCAGGGTTTGATCTGTGGGATAGGCTTTCAGAAATTTCTGAGCCATGCTCAAACCTTGATCGTACTTGCCGAGCATGATGTGAGCACGGATGCCGTTCCAACCTGCGATATAGTTGTACTCGTCAATGGCGAGCATTTTGTCTGTTAACTTAACGACATCTGCCCAGCTAGCTTTGGCTACTAGAACATTCAAGATTCCCACGTGCGCTTCAATTGATTTAGGTTCAGCCTTGATAGCCTTGTTGAAGTATTCCGTTGCGTTGGCTGTCAGTCCACTTACGCTATTCAAATAGCCCAGTCGGTAGTTCAAAATATAGCTGTTTGGATCTTTAGCGTGGGCTTTTTCCAAGACTTGAATAGATTCTTTAAACTTAGATTTAGCTTCCATTTCAAAAGATGATGTCAATTCCTTTGAGAAGTCAGAAATCGATGTGACAGCCATTGCACTTGGTCCAACCGAGAGTCCTAGCACGACGATCCATGTTTTCATAGAAAACTCCTAGAAGTAAATGGAAGTTGATAAAGATGTTACAGTCGATTGACCGATAATACCAGTTGAAATGTCTTTTATAGCTTCTGATCCATAGAGAACTCCCGCGGACCATACATCGAGATAGTAGTAATCCACAGATAATTTTTGTCCTCCGGTATGTACAGTGGCATTGGAAAACACCACCGCTGCATCGGATAGTACTGCAAAAACTTGCTCACCGGACCAAACAGTAGCTGCGATTGAAAAAGCTGGTAGCGAATATCTTAGAGTTGCCTCGGTGGAATTGTAAGCCTCTTGCAAAGCCACGGAATTCGTTAATTTAGGATTATAATTCATTTTGGGATTGATTTGATGGGCTTTAGCATCTAGCGTAAAGAGTCCGGATCCAAACAGGTCGCCAAGGCTATAACTCCCAAACACGGTGATTTGGGAAATTTCGAGCTTGCCTGGATAATATTTATCATAAGCACTGACTGCATAGGTGCCCCCGAGCTGAGCACTGCTGTTGAACCAACGTAGACTTGCCAAAGTATTTGTTGAGCCATCAACAGTTGCGCTGCTTGATGACTGATTCCGATAGCCCAATTTCAAGCCGATTGCGTCAATGAATCGATGTTCTCCCACAACGAGCCAGTGCTGCTGCGAGTAGGAGGCACCACTCACCTGCTTCATGCCGACTGTTTCTGCACCAATGGTTAGGCTATTCGAAGCAGAGCCGTAGTAGGCAACCAAATCCGTGAAGGTTCCGCTGGTAAAGGTGACATCTTTGCTAAAGTTCATAGCACCCCCCGACAGGGTTACACTAAACGGCTTTGATTCTGGGACAGCACTTAGCTTCTTTATCAGGTTTTGAACTGTGCTTCGCTTTTCGCTGTCCAGCCTATCTGCCTGGATTAGAATCGCTGTTTGATAGCTGCTCGCGGGATCTCCCAACTGGTCTTGACAGACTGCTTTATAGTATTTTGCTAGGTTGCTGTTCGGGCTTTTGCTAAAAGAAGTGCCGGCGACCTCTAAAATCGTATCCACGCAATCGCCCTTACTATAGGCATTACGAGCTCTGGCCAAACTCGCCGATTCTTCTTCTGTTGTCAAAGCCAGTCCGATGGAGGTTAGACTGAGAAAGTAAACACTCAGAACGTTGAGGAAACTGCGTTCAACTAGCTGCGCTAATTTCATGTTGGTTCACCTGTGTAAATTCTTCGTTGGCAATTTTAAACCACTTGATACCGTGGTTGGGATCTATGAGTGCAGACGTGTTAACGAGTTTACCTTGGTAGCGTACCTGCCCAGTGATTTTAGTTCCTGAAGTATCGATTTGGTATCTTCCCGTTGGTCGTGAACTTAAACCGAATAAGCGCCCGAGCTGTGCGAAGATCTCCAACAGAAAGCCCCAAGCAATTTCTGGTGGATGCACATCGTGAAATTGAAGTTCGATGCTGTAACTGAGTGGGAGACGAGGAGCAACAGCAAATATTTTAGCAAGCAAAGAACGACCAGATCCTTTGTAGTCGTAGAAATAAAAAGACGAGGCCTCCTGCCAGAAAAAGAGCTGATTGTCATTGGCGTCTTTCAGACAATTTCGTCCCGTCAGGGCATCGGTGGTGACCGTCAGTTGTTCATTTCGAATTTCACCGCGGCGGCTTTTAGTCTGAAAAATGAATGTTCGGCCTGATGGCCAAGAAAATGCATAGTCGAGCGCCCGATTGTGATGGATAGCAGAGATGCGTTCGCTCACCACCGGTGTTTGATGAAATTTCACCGAGCTACCTTCAATATAGGCACCTATTCGAAAAGGAATCGTTGGCGAATTTAAATAGGGTTGCCATTGAGCCTGAACATGCAGATGAGGTTCGGCTGAATAGCCACTGTTTCCGCACTTGGCGAGAACTCGTCCGGCCGCCACGTATTCTCCTACCTGTACTTCGAGGGAATCCTTCTTCAGATGACAAAGGGATACATGAAAGCCGCTATCACTCCTTATCATCACGAAGTTTCCCCAGTTTTTTAACTCGTTCAATTGTCCTATGGGATTGTCGGCTACTAAGTTTTCTAAAGCAACAATATATCCCGAACACGGAGCCAAAACCTTGGCACCAAACGAAGGAAAGTTGTCAAGTTCCAAACTCGCTTTGCCGAGTCCTTCACCAACGACTTTAGTATTCGTGCGAGGGCGAATAAAATCAAGAGCGTATTGCCAAATACCTTGGTGGGTTGAGTTGCCTTTGAATCCTTGAAAAACGACCCATTCTCCCTCGAAAGGCACACCTATCGAGACATCTGGATAACCAAAACGGCGAACTCTTGAGTCGATTTTTTCGAAAGATTCTTCCGGAGACCGCCCAAAGTAAAGTGTTCGCCACTTCGAATTAAAATAGATCAAGGTATGAACAGTTAAGATGACTGAAAGATTAAATGGCAAGGCGGAAACCGGTAGTGACCATGCCGCAAAAAGATTGCTAAAGGCATCGACACTCAAAACGGTCATCATAACAGTCATGATTGCTGCGAGAATCGATACGGGAGACGGAATTAGAAAGATAGAAGAGACGCAAGCTGAAGCGTAAGCGAAATTAAAGGAAGTATGATCGAGTAAGGCGAGCTCCCAAGAACCGACTGACAAAGATTGGAGCGAGCAGCCCAGGATATACCCCCCAAATAGGGCTAAAAATAGAATGCGCGAATAAGATAAGATCATTGCTGATATGATAGCACCAACCCAAAAATTATTTTGAAAAATAACATACGACATGGCTTGAAAAAAACC
>JBGSRE010000500.1:0-2925 GCA_041737755.1 Oligoflexus sp. | reverse complement strand
GGGGTATTTTACCTTTATGATTTCAGCGGACATGTGACTTTTCTATCCAGCGCCCATAGTATTTCGCGCGAGGTCAAGCGTTTGCAAAAGCTTGGTGCTTTGCCCAAACAATTGCTCCGGGCGGTACTTTCCAGTTCGGATATCCGCGTGGAAGAAACACCAACTGCTTTTGCTGCTTCGCTCTTGGAAGCGCAGAGTCTGGTTCGACATCGGATTCGCTTCGATCCCGCCAACTGGCATCAACGCACAGCTAATTTTATTTATATCGTCAAGGATGAAGACGCCTATCGACTGACCACAGGACCCTTGTGTGCCGAAGTCGTCAGTTTTCTAGGGCCGATTCGAGGCGGTAAGGATATCGCCACGCTCTTGGATCATATCGCGCGCATTCTGGGCCGCAAGCCAGCTAAAAAAGGCTTACAAGTCCTAGCTGAAGAATGGCCTATCCTGGATACTTTTTTTCGACGCCGTAGATTAGAACCCACTCTGCGGGAAAAATTTCTGTCGTTTTTTCCCAGCTTCGAAAGCAAGTTTCGTAGCGTGCAAAAAATCCGTGATGATCTCGCCGAGATTGCCATTCCTGAAGATCTGTTTGGCGCCAATAGCTGTTCCGGTGTATTGGCCGTCGAGGTCGGCGGCGATCGCTGGCATCTCTACTGTATGGCCGTAGGGCGTTTGCAGTCGGAGTTCAGTGTCGAGGGAGATTTGGTTCAGGGACTTCGGAAAAGCGATTTAAACGTCCGCGTCTACCGTCAGCTGAAGGATGCAATTCGGGTCATAAGCGCCGAGAAACAGCCGCTGAGTTATGGCGATGCCATCCAACTCAATCGAGTCTTCTGGTGGGCTTTCTTTGGGGAAAGACATGAAAAGGTCCGTATCATACCGCTTGACGATCTAGCTCGTTTATAGCAAAGCCCAGCGGCATGCTCTGTTTTTTTTTAGCAGGGATTCCGAGGCTTTGGAACTTTCCTTGGCAACAACTCAAAGTAAGATTTGGGTCATAATTAGTCCAAATTGATGAATTAAATACTGGCCTCAATATACCTGAAAAACTCGCAGCTTTGAAAAGACTCTAAAAGATCGCGCAAAAGCTGTGTTGGATGAGGGATAACTGTCAGAAATAATTGCTAGAAAATAGATCGTGGGGCGCTGTCTCAAAAAAATATGTGGGACCCTCAAGAAACGGCAATTTTTGCCGACATGATGGCTGCACAGTTGCTCTGCTCAGCAGAGACTTAGAGGGATCAGGACATTAGAGGAGACAGCTTATGGACAAATTATCCTGCCCTGATTCATGAGTGCATACCAAGAATCCAAGTGGTCTTAAATCTACTTTGCGAGGCCTTGTGTCCTCGGAGGAAGGTACAATGAGATACGTGTTAAGCGGTCTCGTAGGATTCTTTGTGACGCTTGTGATCAGTCTGCCCGTGCAGCATCTCATGCAGATCAAGGAAGCTCGAGCTTCGTCATTAATCAGTCTTAAAACCAAGCCAATCAATGGCCGATCCTGGCTTCAGGGCCGGAGTGATCTGGTGATCGACGTTCCACCTCTGCCACTGAGCGAGTTGGATCCAAAGGAACCGCGGATTAAATTTCTGCCGCAGTATCCCTTCGAAGCTGCAGAAATGCAGATGGAAGGCTATGTCGTAATGAGTTTTAATGTGGGTCCGGATGGGTCAGTCCAGAAACTGAAGATTGTCGAATCGGTGCCGTCCCAAGTGTTTGATAAAGCGGCTCGCCGCGCTGTCACACGATGGAATTTTCGGCCACCAACCCTTGCTAAAGATGCCAGTGTCGGCACTGAAGGAACCGAACAAAAGCTCCGCTTGAATTTTAACTTGAAGAAAGCTTTGGCATCCGAATATTCGACCATCCCCAATCTGTGAGACCCACGCTTTAGAGAACAGTGGCCCTCACTTCTGCCAAAACCCTTGCTCCTATCGGCTTTTGCCTCGTTCGATGTGTCGTTCGAAGCTGAGCCCCTCAAAGCATTGGGTCATTTCGCCTGAATATGAGTCGACAAACTTTCAAATTCGGAAACCCCTTCAGGACAGGCTCCAAAATTAAGACTGATGACGATGGAATCATTCGTAAGGAGGCGACTGAAGACGGCATCCTCTGCGTCCAGCACGATATCACCCGTGGCCTGGATGAGAGCATCAAATCTTTGGTAGCCGGTGCGCACCGAATTGCCAGTGCTGGAGAGTCCGTAGAACTGAACATCGAAATAAACTTTGCCGCAGCTAAGCCAGGATTTCATTTTTGCCGAAATCGCTAGGCCGTAGTTTTTATCGTCCTGAATCCATGCGGTAGGAATGCTTTGAAACACGGAAAAGCTGGAGCTGGTAAATTTGATAATTTGATTTTCCAAAGAGACGTCACTGCCTTCATTGGCCACGACACGTTCCAGGCCGCCTGCCTTATAATAGCACCAGGGTGAGGCGCAGTAGTTAAGACTCAAGCTCGCCGCTCTTGCCGAATTGCCCCGAGTGATGGGGGGGATGACTTCCTCGCGAGTGCGGTCCTGGAGGATAATACTGGTGCTGGTTACAGGCAGATCTCGGTCCGCTTCTCTGGACTTGGTGGTCGGGTTGATTGCAGCAGGAGGAGAAGTGGGTTGGCTGTCCTCATAGTCGCTTAGCTGCGGAGCCTGACGGTCGGTCCCACAGGCAAAAAGCGCCAGGGAAACACATGCCAACGGCAGTGGGAAGCTTAGAAAACCTCGCATACATTCTCCTCGTGTGATCTTAATATCCGCGTCGGTGCAAAAACATCAGGACTCAAGCAAGCTTAAGAAATCTTTCTGCTTTGTAAGAAGTGTTGAGACGAGCTGGAAAAGACCTGGGAGCTATAGGCAAGCTGATTGAAAAATTGGATTCAGGCATGAACCGGTACTCTTAGGTCTGCGGTAAGCTCCCGAACCAG
>JBGSRE010000455.1:0-11491 GCA_041737755.1 Oligoflexus sp. | reverse complement strand
GTCAGCGCCAAGGCAAGCTTTCCGTGGGCGCCGCCCTCCGCTTAGAGGGAGAGGATGTCACGTATGCACTATTCCCATCAAAATTCGTCTTGATTCGCTAGTCATATAGAGCGGCAGAGAAAGCAGTTGGTACTCTATGGGAACCGCTTGACCGCCGGAGCTCAAAACCCCATGAGAAACTGTTGTGATGCTCGGCTTCGATTCATAAAGGCGTAACGCTACATTATAGTGATCCCTATTCTTAAGCATAAATTGATGGAGAGAGCGCATTGAGCCAGTAGGTCCAGATTTTACTTCTATGGGGAATATTTTATTTCCCACTTCGATCACATAATCGACCTCAGCTTCGCTTTGAGCCTTGTCTCGCTTCCAAAAATTGAGGTGAACTTTATTGTGTGAATTTTCGCTTACCATGAGCTCCTGACCTACAAACTGCTCTGCGATTTGGCCTTCATTCACAAATTTTTCGTCGGTTAAGCGCTGTGTATTGACCCAGTCCAATCCAAGCACACTAAACGCTAATCCAATATCCAGGAAAAGCAGCTTAAATGAGCTCTGATTCTCTGTTGCGGCGAGCGGAATTCCTGAAGCATCTGAATGAAAAATTGGGATTGCTATCCCGGCTATCGTAAGGAGTTCAATCACGTCCTTGATATCACGTGATTGTTCCTCTCGCGATAGACTCACATACTTGACGCGAGTCCCGATAATACCAGGAATTGATCTAAATATTCTCTGCAGCCTCGTGAGTGGATGTTTTTTCGTATATTTCGAAAGATCATCGAGATAAGAGGTGATAAGTGCGGCTTGCGCATTTATCGCACCCTGTGGGCCAGAGTCGAGAAAAGCCCTTACGACTTCAGGCATCCCACCGATCATGCAGTATTCTCTCATCAATCGATTAAGTTCTAAGTGTGACGATTGCGGAAATGACTCAATATTTTCCAAATTCGTATTTTGCAAGAGTTGTTCTAAGAATTCATTTTTTGAAGCCAGCAGATATTCGCGGAAGTTCATCGGGTAGAGCCAGAGAAATTCGACTCTACCAACGGGCATTGATACGGTACCATCCTTCAAGGCAAATTCGAGTAGTGACCCAGCTCCGACTATTGCGAGCTCAGGTCTATCTTCGAAGGCATAGCGAAGCCACTGGATAGCCTCAGGAATAGCTTGAATCTCATCGATGAATAGGAGCGTCTGACTTGAGTCCTTGCGCACTTTTCTGCTGATTGCGTATATCTCGGAAAGGACAGGTTCGACCATCATTTGTTTAAAAATAGCGACGAGGTTCGGAAATCGCTCAAGATTGATCTCTATCAGTTCAAGCCCATGCTCCGCTGCATAGTTTCGAACTAAGGTTGTTTTGCCGACCTGCCTCGCACCACGAATGAGCAGTGGCTTTCTTCGCTTTGAATGAAACCACTCTTCTAATTTGCTAGTAGCGAATCTTTTATACACGGCACTTCTCCCCCGCAACTTACCCTTATCTTATATCATTTTTGAATATAAATACCCCTATTTTTAGTCAGCTATGAATATAAATACCCTTATTTATAATCATAAATATATAACATATTGTTTTTTTAGGATAAATGACGAGACCTAAAATGTCAAAGCGGCCCAGCAGAACAAGCAACCCAGCATGCCGCGCGTCAAATCCATCGCGAGGATCGGCAGGCTCATGTTTTGGGGCAATCAAAAAGAAAAATATGTTAAGCCAAAGTCACAGATCAAAATCATTTTCCACCAGAAAAGCTATGTTCACGAAGCAATCTAAGGCAAAAATATCTCCGAAATGGGAGATAGCTGGCACTCAATTCATCCCACATCTGAAGAAGTGGGTATTCTTGAGTGAGATCTTATAAAATCGAAGTCATCCATGATAGTCCGACGCCGAGCAATAACGGAAAGCTTCGCATCCATATCGGAGATCGGGCTTGGATCGAGCTGGATCCCGACGCATTGAACTCTGGAATCCTGCAAGCTATGGCAGATTTCCCACAGGCTGAAAATCGCTCAGGAAGGCAGTCGAGCCTGACTCAGCCTGCTCGCCTGGGAACTTGATTATCGAGGAACTCGAACGATGAAAACCCCAGTCCATTAATGACCAGGGCATGAGTGCATTGGAGAAAAAGAGTGTCAGAGGCCAGCCCATTTATTCGCCGTTTTTCATACCGCGAATATTGGAAGCATCGTAGTTATAAGTGCGAGGCAAACGCTTTGCTTCTCGGATCAGAAAAGCCTGCTGATTCCGCAAGTACTGAACGATCTTCTGATTCTGCGGATCCACTTTGAGCTTATCAATATTCAATTGAATATCGTTGATTTTTTCAACATTATCTTCTTTGGCATAGATTTCATCCAGAATGCCGTTGAATTTGTTTTTCTCATCTTCATTCAGTCCGGTGGTGTTTGCGTACCGATGATACTTGTTAAGGGCCATCGGCTCGGTATCAATAACCACCGTGCCATCCTCTTTCTTTTCAGTAATGACTCCAGGATTGGTATAAATCCCTGCTTTCGAAACAAGATCGCCGATCTGTGACATAGTCTTCCCCCCTCTTTCCAAAACTTAAACTTTATTTTCATCAATCGAATAAACACGTGGGGAAATTCCCTCGGTGTTCATGATATGGGCCATTTCCCCTTCCAAATAGCGGGTTAATACCTGCTTTTTGGGATCCTGCCGCATGGTATCGAGCTGCTGATGAATCCAGCTCATCCGCTCGGCTGGACTTTCTTGCTCACGCATCTCATTGATGATGCCCTCAAATTCACCGCGTTCTTGGGGACTCAGGCCGTTGATATAGCCGAAACGTCGAGTTTTTTCGAAGTTTGGCCCTTCTTTTTCAACCTGGAGAGCCTGTGATTTCGGGTCCCGCCCAAGGATAACGCCGGGATATCCATCCCTATTGAAGTAGCTGTCGCCCACTTTTAAACCCATGGGACCTCCTGTGAGAGGGGCCTATCCAAAGAATACAAGTTTTTTTATTGCCTCTCAACTCAATGAAACGACTCAATTTTTCCCAGTTTAGACCGGTAAAAAGTGCCTAGGAATCTGGCTCTTTCCGTTTAAGAAAAACGGACAAATCTCCGATAGAGAAGAGAATCCGGGAGGTTGATGAAATGTTGGAACATAGGGTGAGGTCATGGGTCAGCTCATTGAATTAGCAAAATATAGGTCAGTGAAAAAGAGGTCATACTTCAAAAAGTACGAGACCCACATTAACAAATTTGTTAAGCATTTTATCCAGCGCAACATCCGTTGCAGCTTCGAATCCATCAGCCAGCAATACATTGCGAGCAAGCAGGCCGAGCAGGAAACTGCCTGGGACTACTACGATCTGCGTGATACTTTGAAGGATGCGATTTTTGAAGTTTTTGGTGAGCAAATCTACCTAGAATGCAATGCACTCTACTGGTTTGATTCCCGTTATCTCAGTCGGGACGATCTGGTGGAAAGCTGCATGAGCCAAATGATTTTGGGGACCGATGTATCGGCCCAAAGATAGCACGTTGTGGGCTCTTCGTGAGCCCGACTGACGTCAGTTGCAGACCCCTAAAAGGCTCGCGAACTTATTCAGATCGCGATACGAGTTGATCCTCTGACCGCCAAATTTTTTATCATCAAATTTAAAAAAGTAGCGCGATTCCGTGGGAATACCTGCATTTTCATAAGCCTGTGCATCGGTCTCGGTATTGCCAAATGCATACGCAATATCAAAGCCTTTTTGGGTCAATCGATTCAGGGCTTCCGACTTGTATTGGACAGCCTTGTCGCCTCTCAGGCCGATAAGAGGAGCCAAACTCGTTTCAATGCGGCCAGGAGGCAACTGCCGATCCTGCACGAATTGCCGGGTGCGTTCCACACCAAATTCCGCGCGCGCGGTCAAGTAAATCGGTCGATAGCCTTTGGCAGTTAATACCTGCATAGCCTCTGGCGCCGCTTCATTGACTTCGGGAATTTTATCGGTGATTGTCCCGCCAATTTCTGCTAGCTCTGAAGTCGTCAGAGTGCCGTCCACATCACTCACAAAGAGGGGAACACCGGCAGGGATCACCTCAATAAAAAGTTCTGTGGCGCTATGATCACCAGCAACCACGAGGCGCAGGCGATGACGCCCAACTTCCAGCTGTTTAGCCAATGGAATTTGGAAATAAAGACGACCGCCATCATCCGGAATGCCTTCGATCGTTGGATTCGAACCTGAAGTCGTCAAAGCCGTGCCCAGTTTTTCCCAGGAATCTCCGCAGCCGCGAAGCAAATAGACATCCACTTGCTCATTCTTCAGATCCTTGCGTACTAGCAAATTTCCGTAGTTGAACTTGCCGATGACCCATTGATCCTCGCCCTCTTTAAAATACTGATCATGACCGCGATGCCAGGCCGTGCCACCTGGCTTTTTGCCGTTGAAGGGTATCAAAGCTCCAGGATTAGGGGCTTTGGCGTCGCAGGCAGGAATCACCTGGCAATTGTAATCAGCGTTGGAAAGAGCACTTAAATCGCTGGAGGATTTCTCATCGATAGGTTGACAGGCACTCACCAGCCAACTGATACCCAGGCCAAAAGCCAGGACGCACGTGCGATTCCGCATAAGATCCCCTTTTTTATTTCCAACGAACAGATTATTGAAGTTGGAATTACCATAGCCTGACCCGGACTAAAAAAAGAAGAGGGGAAGTCTCAATAAATTTTTTATAGATAAAATTATCGATTAAGAAGAGTACGCAGGAATATCTATGGGCAGGAAAGCAGCAAGGCGATGGGATTGGGAACCAGCTCTCCGAATTTCAAGAGCTGAAACATTCCCAATTGCATTAAGCGGGATCAGCCACTGGTGCGGGAGCGACAGCCACTGGCGCTGGCGCTACTATCGGAGCAGGAGGCGCAAACCGCGGTTTTTCACCATCAGGCAAAACACTGACGACCAGACCCTCAGCGATTTCGCGCAGAGCCGTCACAGCTTCTTTATTTTTGGTTTTGACCAAAGGAGTTTTACCTTCCATGAGTTGACGGGTACGGTGAGATGCAACCGCAACAAGGGCAAAACGGTTTTCGATATATTGAAGGCAGTCTTCTATGGAAACGCGAGCCATGTACCACTCCTTTGAGCTAAGAAAGGCTGAAAGGCTATTATAAACAATCATCTGAGTCAATCAAGTTATGTCTGCATCTTCTGCAAGTTTTTTAATCACAAAGCCCCAAATTGGGTCAAAAATGCCCATCTTAGCTTAAAACGCGTCTCTTTGGTATAATTAGGGGAGACGGCTATCCCGCATGTGAAGTAAAGAGGCTCGATGAAGGCACTGATCCAGATTTCCGGTCTTACAATGACCGTCCTCTGGGGGAGTTTTATCCCTTTGACGGGACCTATGGGCTCAGGAATTGTGATCGCGGCTCCGGCCAAAGGGCCGGCCAAAAATACCGCCCTTCAAAGAATTTTTCGACGCGGCATGGATGCCTATGACGCGAAAGCCTTCGATGACGCTGTCGACCTGTTCAGTCAGTTGCTGCAAAAGCAAGCGGATTACGTCCCGGCAAAAATCCAATTGGCCCGCGCTCTCTATCAACTCAAGCGGTTTCCCGAAGCCTATAAGCTGTTCCAACAGATCGATGACGTGGGCATTCTCGAACCCGACCCGAGCTATGAATTCGGCCAGTCGGCTTTTCGTAATAACGATTTCACGAATGCTCTTAAAGCTTTTCGCAATGTTCCTAACGGCCATCCTTTGTTTGATTTAGCCGGATACTATGGGGGCATTTCCGCCTTCAAACTCGGTGACTATCAATTGTCTTTGGATCTCTTTGAGCAGGCCGTGGTCCTACCCTCCAAGCTGTTGAAATCGCAAAAGCTCTATCAAAAAGAAGCCGAGCGTCTGCTGATCGTGAAGCAAAAGCAAGAATTACAAAACTCCATTCCGCCCAATCGGCCAAGCGCTGGCGCTGATGAATCAGCAGAGCCGCCTAAGCCTTATTACTTTCTAAATGCAGAGAGGCGGGTTCGATTGATTCCGAAGTTCACCAGCCAAACCCAGCAAACGCAGGATAACAGGACAAGAGATTTGCAAGTTCGGTCGGGACTTCTGGATGTGAATCTCGGGGTTGATCGGAATGGAAGCTCTGCTAAAGCTCCCCATTGGGCTTTTATGAGCAATTTTTCAGCAAAGGGCATGGAAGGTGGCTCTGATGAAATAAAGGCTGTTGCTGATGCTAAGACGGAGCAAGAGTACTTTGTGATTCGCAAAAACAGGCCGCGATCAATGTTTATGCTCGATGCGGTGACTGGAGTAGAATGGGCCATAGCCCCAGGCACAAGTCTAGGAATGACCATCGGTGGACGCGGTATCCTGCCTGGCGATAAGAATGGCGAAGGGGCTGGCATTCCATTGTTGGGGATCTTTCTGGCCCAAAAGAACAACAACCTGGAAACCTTATTTAAGGCTGATTTTTACGGCCTTCTTTACGGCAATGATTTTCTGTACTCGAATGCTAGGCAGCTAGGGCGAATCGAATACCAGGCACAGAACCGCTTTCACTTTGGGCTGCAAGGTGAACTCTCTGAATTCGCCTACAATGTGGATCGGGTCGACGGCCCTGATTGGCAAGGCCGCATCCTAACTGAAATTGGTTTTAGCAACGAACATGGCTTCCGCGTTCAGCTCGGAGGATTTTTTGAAATAGCCGAAGCCCAGCGCTTGCATGATCTTGCCTTAGCCCCCATCATCGAATTCAATTCTAGTACCATAGGTGCTACGCTCCGTTCGGATTTTACAGTCTTTAAGACCGTCGACTTTGGGCTAGAAGCTCAGGCTATGGAACGCTCGACAGCAGGCTTAGGACCCAAGGGACCCAACTATGAAAACAATATAGCTGCTATGCGTAATGCCTTTCCAAGCATTGTCACGACCCTGTCCCTGCATTTTAATTTCAACTCTGGCTTCTAACAAGAGGAGGCAAATTATGGATCGTCAGTGGGTCAAGATCCTTGCCCAGGCGAGTGTCGAAGAAGGCGCGTGGAAACTCGGCAATCCCGCTGCTGCTCATGAACACAGCCGTTCCACTCTGCAAAAGACGGTGACTCATCTCTTTCAGGATACCAAAGAAGCTGTCGCTGTTTTCAACGATCACAGTCGCAAAGATAAAAAGCTGAGCCTGTTTCCCGTTTACGCCAAAGCCCGGGAAACCATGACTGGATTTGTTGTAGTACTGGGTCGGCTGCAACTCCAGCTCACGCAAACTGACCTCAGTCTGGAGATCCAGTTGTCACGCTTACAGGGTTTTCAGCAGAGCAACCAGCTTCTGCATCGATTCGATCCCCACTGCGACCCTTTTGGTGGAATCTCCTGGATCATGGACCAAAAATCGATTATGACAGATGAAATGATCGTGAAGCAGCTTCTCCATGATCTGTGTCGGGAAGCTTATGCCAGTGAATGGTAATCACCAGCGTTCCCGCTGCAAAAAAGACCGATCAGGCTGCCCATATTCTCAGGACTGATAAGGAAAGCTCGATGGAAATCCAGTTCACTGATAGCGACCCAAAGGCTGTTATTCAAAAACTCCAAGACGCCTTGGGTGGTCGCCAGCTCGCTAAGATGGTCAGCTTCGATCTATTGGCTGGCGAAATGGTCGTGACCATTTCCAAATTAGGCACCTCCAGTCTGCATTTTAAATGCGAACAAACTCCTACAGGTTGTCATTTCGCCCTAACCAAAGAAAAAATAGCCTTTGCGCATCGCCCCCTCAAAGGCGAAGTGACCGAAAAAATCGTCAAGGTCATCGAAAAGGCCGGTGGCCAAGTCAGCGGTGGTAAGTGAGTCGTGATCTGGACTAGCCAGGTCGCTCGAGAGATTGATCAGCGCAGTATCTCCACCTATGGCATCCCATCCCTGGATCTCATGGAAGCAGCGGGACTTGCCGTAGCTCGCATGGCCATGGAAATTTGGAAACCCGGTTTCCAGATTCTCATCGCTGCAGGAGCTGGTAATAATGGAGGCGATGCCTTGGTAGCGGCTCGCCATCTTGCTGAAGCCGGATTCGATCCCCTCGTTTACGATATCAGAGCCGAACAGACGGCCGAATCTCCTGATCGCAAAATCCAAAGATTGCGTTATGAAGCTCCCAGTCGTACCACGCGTATTGTAAAAAATTCGCCAGATTTTGCAGCTTTTTCTGCATCGACACTCATCATCGATGGTTTATTAGGACTCGGACCAACTCAGCCTCTGCGGGCCGGCCTTGTCCAGCAATGTCTCGAGGCCTTGAGTCGCATTCGCGCTCGCCTCGTTTTGGCCATCGATCTGCCTTCTGGCCTGCTCGGTGATGCTTGGCAGCAACCCGACGCTCTCCTCAAAGCCACTCATACCATAACCTTTGGCTGTGCTAAGCCTATTCATCGGCTGGAGCCCGGCCGCTCCCAATGCGGGGTTCTGCGAGTTGTCTCGCTGCCCTTCCATCCCCAGGCAGTTCATGACAGTCTGCAGGCGCTACCCTTTGTTCTGCAGGATGATACTTCGCTTGCATCCTTGCCATCACCTTGGTCAGAATTGCCAGGCTTTGCCCACAAATATACCCGCGGCCATGTACTCGTTATTGGCGGCAGCGCGGGAAAATTGGGGGCGCCGCTGTTCAGTGCTCAGGCGAGTCTGCGATCTGGTGCGGGATGGGCGAGCGTGGCTCTTCTTAGTCAAGATAACGCTCCGAGTTTACCAGCTCAGCTCACTTACGAAGATTTTGGCCAGCAGCAACTGGATGAAACTTTAGTCTTAGATTTTATCGAAGAACGACGTGTTAAAGCTCTTGTTATTGGTCCTGGGACCATGACCAATCCATTGCATCAGAAACTTCTACAAGCACTGCAGGCTCGGCAGAAAAGGCAAAAGCTATTTTTGGTCTTTGATGCGGGTGCCTTAAAAAACTGGCGATCATTGGCTCAGGGTCTGGTCTTTGATCCCCTGCAAACCATCCTCACGCCGCATCCGGGAGAATGGCGAGCCATCCATGCCGATCACCAGGATCTCACAGATTTGGATTCGCTTGCAGCTGCCTGGCAATTTTGCGAAGAATTCGGCGTGAATGTTTTCTATAAAACCGCCACAGCTTTTACGATCTCGGCTTGGTCGCGAAAGCAGCTCCTGGTCAATGGCGATGGTACCCGTGCCTTAGGCAAAGCAGGAACCGGCGATGTCCTGGCGGGAGTGATTGCCGCCTTGGGCTGCGCGGGTGTTCCGGCTAACCTTGCTGGCAATCGGGCCCAGCGTCTGGTGGCGCTCTCTTCCCTGGCAGCTATGGATGAATTTGGAATAGATGGCTTGGGCCCTGAAGAGCTTATTTCTGGCCTCGGCAAATCTTTGTAAGAGTTTTTAAGGAGTTTCTATGTATCTCATGCCTGGTTCTACATTGTTGCCCTATAATGGCAAAACCCCGACCTTAGCTCAGGGTGTTTTTGTCGCAAGCGGCGCGCATATCATCGGTGATACAGAGATCGGCGTCGACAGCAGTATTTGGTTCAATGTCGTCATTCGTGGCGATTGCAATTTCATTCGGATCGGAAGTCGCACGAATATTCAGGACGGAACAGTCATTCACGTGACCAACAGCTATTTTCCGACATTTATTGGCGATGATGTGACTGTAGGTCATGGAGCGATACTGCATGGTTGTCGCATCGGCAATCTTTGTTTGATCGGTATGGGTGCCACCGTGATGGATGATGTGACCATTCCTGATCGTTGTATCGTTGCTGCCGGTTCTTTGGTTCCACCGGGCAAAAAATATAACTCAGGTACCTTGATTAAGGGAAATCCCGCAAAAGAAGCTCGGCCTTTAACCGATAAAGAACTTGCTGATCTGGAGCGTTCAGTTCAGTATTACCTGGAATATAAGCGAGGTTATGTGCCAAATTGAGACTGAGCAAAGAAAGCACTCTGTCCAGCCTAAAAATTCCCCATTTGGCTATGGTGATCGAGGAAGCTTTTGCCGTCTTATGCTGGCAGTCAGGTGAAATCCAAGAACCTGTTCACAGTTGGACAGTCGAACATTTAGCCGTTCAGGCCCACTTGCCTATCGATGGAGTTGTGAAAAGATTGGAACACATAGAAACGATGGCCGAAGACATTGAAATCAGCCCCGAGACACTGCGTGATCTCTTGAAAAAGAATCCGCAAAGGATTTTCCTTTTGGATGTCCGGGCGCCCTGGGAATTTGAGATTTGCCGATTGGAGGGTTCGCATTTAATGGCGAAGACCGATTTAGCAAGGATCTTTGAAGGACTCAAGGAACTGACGGTCATTACCATCTGTCACCACGGTGTCCGCTCAATGTCCGCCGCATTTTATTTACAAGAGGCTGGTTTGCCTCGGGTAAAATCGTTGAGTGGTGGTGTCGAACAATGGGCTCTTCATGTGGATCCGAGTATGATTCGCTATTGAGGAGGCTGGCGCTGTAGCGCCGGCCTCCGGCGAAACCTGCTGGAAGTCGCAATAAAAAAAGCCAGGGCGTTCTGCCTGGCTAAGGATCTGGATATTTTTTTTGAGCTTACTTGCGAGCGCTGAAGCGATCTTCCAATTGAGGCAATGCTGGATAATAGTAATCCATGGTCGCCTTAATATTCAATTGATCTGCTGTTTTTAAATGGAAGCGATCGGAGTTGGCCAATTCATGAAGGTAAGCTTCGCGCTCAGCCTGTTGCGTGCCTTCCAAGCCCATCACATCCTTCATACGAATCAAAGCAAAATTCTGCCGGCAGTGGACTTCTAGTTCATGAGCCAAGGTTGATCCGAGCAGAGCCCAACTGGTGAATGCCGCAGGTCCGATGGTCACTTCCAGTTTACTGCCCCAGCCATTCAAGGTCGTGAGGCCACGGTCTTCTAAAGTCATATCCAGCTTGGGATGCTGAGTATTATTCGGCACTTTGATATCGAAAAGGGTAAGAGCGATATCTATGCTCTCCTGGGTCAAAGCAGGTTTGGTCGAAGGAGGTACGACATTGACATTGCGCAGTTCTTTAGCGAACTGTTCGCGTTGATCCATGGTCTGCTTGGCAAGGAAAATCCCCCCAGCAGCGGAAAACACCAAACTGAGAACTAAGATCCGGAACATCGAGAGGGAAGCAACATTCAGAAACATACTCAACTCCGCAACAGAAGGAGATCGACACAGAGTCACTGTTGCAAAGCATAAGCCAGAGCTAAGTATC
Organism: Oligoflexus sp.; assembly: GCA_041737755.1. Classification (GTDB taxonomy): domain Bacteria; phylum Bdellovibrionota_B; class Oligoflexia; order Oligoflexales; family Oligoflexaceae; genus Oligoflexus. The sequence continues at coordinate 293 of JBGSRE010000455.1, read as the reverse complement.
TGGAAGGTTTGAAGGGAATGCAGCCAGCATAGCTAGAAGAATTTCCGGCTGTCAGAAACTCTGACAGCTTTGTACAAGTTCCAGTAATAAATGAAAAAGCGGCGACCCAAAGATCGCCGCTTGTTTCACAAGGAGTATGACTCAGAGAAATCTTTACTGGCAAGGGGCCCAGAGGATTTCGAGACGATAGTCGGCATTGCTATTCAGCTTGATATCACCATGATCCAAAGTACCGTTATTCTTAGCTTCCAGGGCCTTCCGGCGTTTCGAGTCGGTCAGAGCCTTATCTTTAA
>JBGSRE010000435.1:0-2678 GCA_041737755.1 Oligoflexus sp. | reverse complement strand
ACCAAGCCTTGCAGCCCTTGTCATCGCATATGAAATCGTTGACATGAAGATTGGGTTTGTTGTGATCGCCTTGCAGATCGATCCGACTCAAGCCTGTGACACTATATGCTTCGGGGCAAACCGAAAGTGGCGACCATCGGTCCTCTTGACCGGTCACCTTGCTTCCTGAAGTGCAGGAGAGCTTGGGTCCTGGCTTAGTCAAAACCCCTTCAGCATTCAGTTGAGCAGCCGCAAGAGAGAATGCCAAAAGCAAGAGCAAACGCATAGCCAGCCTCTATTTGATCAAGGATTTTACAGCGGCTTCCGAATCCTTCAGTTTGCCACTAAAATTGGAGCGCAGCTTGACCATGTTGCTCAGGCTTTGACGGTTTCGGCCTTGCAGAAAGAAACCGGATGGTGCCTTCATTTTTCCATCGATCATCGATGAGTCGAAGTCCATGGTAGTCGAATAGGTTTGTTCTTTGGCGTTGCCCTTATTCGCATCTTTTTCTGCGGCAAAAGCTGCTGGCGCCAAAGCAATAAAGAGCAGTAGGAGAGATCTTTGCATGGCTCACCTCACTTAAGTTGCTTTTCTAGATCATCGATCTCATCTTTATCATTCTTATAAGACTTTTTCTTCTCGACTTTTTTCGCTGCTTTGGCTGGTGCAGCCGGATGACGATCAGGATCATCCTTATCGACCGCGATTGTAGTCTTTGGACTTGCATTGGAAACAGCTTTGGCAGCTTCCACAGATGCAGCAGACTCAGTTTTGGCAGCAGGCTGAGAATCGTCGCCTTCTTGGATTCGAGGATCCGCATCGACAAATTCTTTGTCTCTATTGCTGTTCATAGATCCTGCGGGTCCAGGCTTAGACTTCGCTGCGAGTTTCATGATGTCATCATCTGACGCGCGCTTGCCGGTTGCGGCCTCTTTTTCAGAGCGAACTTTTTCTATCAAAGCGAACACTTCTTGGTTATTTTTCTTCTTGGCGAAATCCGAATCGAGGTACTTTTTCAAGTAGTCGATGGCCTTGTCATAATTTTTTCGACGCTCCTCAACGATAGCGAGGTTGAAAATTGCCACTGGATTGCTCCGGGAAATGCCAAGGACTTTCTTATAGAGATCTTCGGCACGATCCAGGTTGCCACGATTAGACTAGATGATAGCCATGTGAAGATTGGCATCAGGATGTTCCGGCATCACCTTTAGGATCCGCTCGAATTCCACCGCAGCTAGTCCAAGCTGACGATAATGAACATAAAGAACACCCAGATTCATCCGGACGGCAATATCGGAGGGGTTATTTTTAAGAGCTTCCTGAAAGGCCTGCAAAGCAAATTCCGGCCGGTTCTGACGGAGGGCAATCATGCCCAACAGATTAAGAAGTTGGCTGTCCTTACTGTTGATGGCATCCAATCCGTTCAGGATAATGTTGGCCATCTCCAAGTTACCCCGGCGATAGTAGATTTGAGCCAGAGTCTTTCGCGATATTTCACTGCGCGGATCGATTCGCAGAGCATCCCGGCAGGACTTTTCCGCCAGATCATACTTACCGATCGCCAGATGAGTTTGCGCAAGATTGATGTGGGCATTGAGGTCTCGAGGATTATCCAAGAGCCGTTTATCCAATTTCTGAGTCAACGACTTGGTCGTGCCCTCTTCATTGGTTTTCATGGCTGATTTGGTATCGTCCTGGCTTTGCAGCTCGAACTTTCGCTTTTCTTTGTCAATACGAGCCACCTGTCCGGTGGTCTGGCATCCCTGGTTTAGCGAAAGTCCGCCGAAGACCATAATGGGGATAAGTTTTTTCATAAAGATTCCTCCAACAGTCTCAGTTTGCAAGGGCCGAGATGGATTCATCCCAAACCATGACGTGTGACATATAAGTCGGTGATGTTGTTTTTTCAACGACTGCAGGGTATTTATCAGGCTGCAGTTCCACCATCTTCTCGTAAGCTTTTCGAGTCCATTCGGTAAATGTTTGTACTTCCTGCGAACGTTTGTAGGCCGCTTCAAAGAATTTGTTGCCTTCGTCTCGCAGTGGGAAGGCTACTTTTTCGATCGCGCTGCGGTAGTCATCGACAGCCTTTTGATTAGCACCTTTTGGAGCTGGTGCATCAAACAAGACCTTGGCAAAATTCTCGTGCATTACACCCAGATGATAGAGCGAAGCCACAGTGTGTTCACCGCTGCCAAGGTCGATCACCTCTTGATAGCGCTTCACGAGTTCCACCAGTTTTTCCTGTTTGCTCGCCATTTCCTTTTCGATGCGACCTGCATCTGTCACGCGAATGTCCGAGAAATTTTTGTAGTCATTTTCAATGTCTTCCAGCAGAGCTGCGGCGGCAATGCGTCGAGCCTCCAAAGCGGGCGGCGCATTGGGCATGACAAGGTCTTTTTGCAGACGACGGATCTCTTTCACGCCGTTGGCTCGATTGTTGCTTTGCAGGGCAATCTTTGCCAAACGGGATCGAGCTACCAGATTCCGCTCCGATCGATCGGGAAACGTCGCTGCATACTGATTGTAATACTGGGTCGCTTCAGCCCAATTGCGATTGATTTCATTCATTTCGGCAATCTGCAGCACAGCGGTCTTGGCCAGATCGTCCTTGCCATGGAGTTGAATAAATTTCTTGTAGAGGCTGATGGATTCTGGGAAATCCCTCAGGCCTCGATAAAGGGTAGCTGCATTGTAG
>JBGSRE010000421.1:0-7879 GCA_041737755.1 Oligoflexus sp. | reverse complement strand
TCAGTTGCTGAACGTGTATTACCCAGTCGAGGTGCGTGGATGCTTAAGGATAATGCTGATAAACTAGCCTGTCTTGTGGTGGACGACAACTACGAAATCTTTGTGCTTTTGCAGGCGGCAATTGGCGAAGACTATCTTACGGAATATGCGCCCGATGCGTTTACAGCTCACCAGCTTTTGCTGAGTCGACATTTTGATATCATACTTTGCGATATTCGTATGCCGCATATGGATGGCTTCGATCTCGTAGCAGAATTGCGAAAAAAGTTGATTACAATCCCGATTATTTTCATCAGTGGCAACATCAATCAGGATTCTGTGAAGAAAGCTTTCCAGCTCGGCGCAGCGAATATCATCAGCAAGCCGATTCCACTGCAAGAGCTTCGAGATAAAATGAAATTCGCGATCGATCTGCATAAGAAGCCCGCGCTGGAGACCTACGAAAGCGACCAGGAGATGGGCTATGTCTATAACCTCCTCAAGACCTACTACTATGATATACAGGTCATCCTGCACCAAATTCAACTGCATCATATCCCAATTTCAGTTGTGAAAGATGAGCTGGATAAAAAGCAAAGATTAGGCAAGTGCTTTTTGGACGATCCTGAAAGCATTCGATTTTTGGCTAAGGCGGCTTAAAAAACCGAGAAGATGGGCGCCTACGGTGTAGTTTGGTCCACCGCAGGCTAAAGCAGGATAACGTGCATGGGACTTCTGCTATGGCTTACGGATTCGAGCTCGTCTTCTTGGTGAACAAAACTTTTTCCAAGAACAGCACAGTAGTCTGCAAATTAACTGATTGATTCACTTTTTTCCGAAAGCCATGGCCTTCATCCTTGGCCATCAGATACCAACTGTCATTACCATTGGCGCGGACAGCTTTCACGATCTGCTCTGCTTCCGTCACAGGCACGCGCGGATCGTTTAGGCCTTGAACAACCAGGAGTGGCTTTTGGATCTTTGCTACGTTAGTTAATGGCGAAATTTTTTCCAAGAAAGCCCTCATTTCAGGATCGCGTTCGTCGCCATATTCGACCCGACGTAGGTCCTGGCGATAGGATTTCGTGTTGGTCAGAAAACTAATAAAGTGACTGATGCCGACCGTGTTGACGCCGCCGGCGAGGCGATCGCTGTAATGGGTAAGGGACGCCAGGGTCATATAGCCGCCATAGGATCCGCCCATGACGACAACTTTATTCGCATCCAGATCGGGTTGAGTGGCAATCCAATCGAGCAGCGATCCTATATCTTTGACAGAATCCTCACGTTTGAAGCCATTATCCAGAGTCAAATAAGTTTTACCGTAACCAGAGGACCCACGAACATTGGGAGCGATAACGGCGACACCGAGATCGGTAGCGAAATACTGAAAGCTTGAAGAGAACGTCGGGCGAAACTGTGCTTCCGGACCGCCATGGATACTGATAACAACCGGAATCTTAGCTTTAATATCTTTAGGCTTATAAATGAAAGCTGGTATCATCCGATCCTGGCCTTCGACCTGATCGAAGGTTTTATAGCTGATCAGTTGAGGTTCCACGAAAGTCTTTTTACTCAATCCACCGATCTCACTCTCTGTCCAAGCCTGCAATTGCCCAGATTTCAAATCATAGGTGTAGACATCTCCTGGGGACGTCGCGCTTGACAGTGTGAGGCTGATGAGGTTGGACTTCTTGGGATGAAAATGAACAGCACCTGGCAAGCCAGCCGGTAGACCTTTAAGCTCTTTATAAGCGAGAGACTTTGTATCCAGTGCATAGAGTTTGCCGAGGCCTCCCTCATTCACAAGAAATACCAGGGTCTTGCCATCTGGAGAGATGTCCAAACTTTCCACATCCCATTTGATGCGGTCCGTGATTGGTTTAAGACTTTTATTGGCGATGTTGTAGGAGTAGAGGGTCTTGAATTCAGATTGGCTATCCATAGCCATAAAAATCTGCTGATCGTTAAGCGAAAAAAGAGCGGCTCTGAATGCGAAAGGCGATTGACCAGCGAAGAGTGGCTCTAATTTTTTAGACTTGAGATCAAGAATCGAAAGGTAGTTTTCATTCGCAGAGACGTTTCGCATCACTAACAATTTTTGGCCATCATGGCTGAAATCTACAGGACTCCAGCTGCCTCCTTCTTGCACAAGCAATGCGGCTTTGCTTTCCGGCTGACTCAAATCCTGCACATAGACATCGGTGTCGCGACCATTGCGCATGGAACTGGAAAAGGCAAAAAATTTCCCTTGATGGTCCCAGCGAGCATTGTCATGTCGTGATTTGCCATCTGTCAGGAGTCGTGAACGACCTGATTCCAGATCAAAAAGATAAATCTGAGAATTTTCATTGCCCCCTTGATCCTTCAGATACAAGAACTCGGGCTTGACGGGGTTGATAGTTGCCCCTCCAATTGGCTCCTCGAAAAAGGTGATCTGCTTGCGATACTGCAGAGGTCCTTTTACGGTATGCAACTGATTGGCTTCGGCAAAGCGGGTGCTAATAAGTAGACCTTGATCAGCAGGCAACCAACCTTGGACCGAAGCTGATCGAACGTTTTCGAATTGGGTCAGACGCTCTTTCAGGCTGGGGGGAATTTCTGGAATATTTTCCAGAACGAGATTGCCGATTTCACGCCGATCGACATCCTTGGTATTGGCTGCATAAAGGCTTGGCATCAAAGTGCAGGTCAAAGCGACAATGAAATAACGAGTCAAAATTCGCATAACAAAAAACTCCTAATCATGGGCAGAAGAGGAAGAAAATCCAGTTGGGATCCAGGGGAACAGGCCGATTCTGCAGCACTCTAGCGGCTGTTGGATATGGCTTGCAATTGAATTCCAGCAGTTCTTGGCTTTAACTTCCAGGTGCCATCCAGAGCAGGGCCTTCGGCCAGGTTGATCTTGGGTCTCGCTCAGTCTGATAGACGCAATAGATTTCGGAAGGGGAATCGGTGTTTCTCTTCTGTGGATCTTGGCTGTGAACTGTATTCTACCTTAAGATGAGCGGAGAAAAAGGGCGATGAACCCAAGGAAAAAATGGCTATGAAGAATTTTAGAACTGAGTTGAGTGTATCCCCGTGGCCAATTTTGAGTCACAACCAGTCTATTCTGACCTTGGGGTCGTGCTTTGCCGCACACGTCGGCCAGCGACTTTTGGAGTTCAAATGGACCGGCATGAATGCACCTCTTGGAACTCTCTTTCATCCTTTGGCCTTGGAAAAACTTTTACGGATGGCTGTAAAAGAAGAGGAGCTTGATGAGGCTCTTTTCGTTGATCATGATGGAGCTTTCTTTCATCATGATTTACATAGTTCTTTTTATGCCTCGAGCCGCAAGGCTCTGCAAGAAATGTGGCAGGCACAAGCAAAGCAGCTGCGTGGGTGTCTTGCAAAAAATCCACTCGTCCTTATTACCTTGGGCACTGCATTTGTGCACAATCTCAAAGATTCAGCAACAACGGTGGCTAATTGTCATAAGCAGGCCTCTTCGATTTTTCAAAAGAGATTATTGGGGTGGGATGAAATTCAAAGCTCTCTTCGTGAGATCAGTAGTCTTCTGCCTGCAGGCAGCAGCATAATCACCAGTTTAAGTCCTGTGCGTCACATCCGCGATTCTTTGACTTCGAATAGTTTAAGCAAGAGCCTCTTGCGTGTAGCCCTTCAGGAGTGGAGTGAGGCGAACGCCGATCGAGTGCACTATTTTCCTGCCTATGAAATAATGATCGATGATCTGCGCGATTATCGCTTTTATGAAAGAGATGGAATTCATCCAAGCGCCGAGGCCATTGATTATATTTGGGGTAAGTTCTGTGAAGTTTATCTCAAACCCGAAGCGCGGGATTTTATCGCAAGCTGGCAGCCAGTCAGGTCAGCCCTTTTGCATCGGCCTCAACGCATGGACGCGCCTTCCTATCAGCAGTTCCTTCGAAATATTCTTCTTGATATCGAGAGCTTGAAAAGCCTTGATTGCGAAGCAGAGAGGCGGCAGCTGAGATCTCGTCTATTATAAAAATCAGATGAATTTCTTGAAAATAACCCTCTCTAGTCATTCTATATAGAAAATTAACAAGACTTGCCTTGTTGTTCAAGTGCGCCTCCGGTAAAAGGCCTGTGGAAACTCATCTGAAAATACAGCTAAACCCATTGAGCCTGAGGTGTTTCATGCTTCATTCGCGACGCAATTTATTTAAAATTGGTGGTGGAATTTTTGGCGCCCTTGTCACTGATAAGAAAGGATTTGCTGTTGAAATAAGCATGGTCCAAGAAAAAAATAAGCGCAGCGAGCTTGAAAAGCTGGCCAGCGTTTTTGAATATGGAGTCGCTTCCGGGGACCCTCTCTCCGATCGCGTTATTCTTTGGACCCGAGTGACGGGGGATAGTGGACCGAGTATTCCCGTAAGATGGCAGGCCGCTCTTGATGCAGAGTTTTCCCAGGTAGTTGCTGAAGGCGGGGCCTTGGCTGATATCGATCACGACTTTACTGTTAAAGTGGATGCGATACTCCCCTTCGCAGGAACGGTTTATTACTATCGATTCTTTGCCCAAGACTGCTGGTCAATGGTAGGTCGGACGCGAACTGCGCCTGTGACAAAAAAGAATCTTCGTCTTGCCGTGGTGAGCTGTTCAAGCATTTGGTCTGGATATTTCAACGCCTATGAAGCGATCGCTAAGCGAAATGATCTTGATTTGGTGATTCACACGGGTGATTACATCTATGATGTTCCAGACCCCGATGAAAAGCGTAATATGCCGGCTGATGAAATCAATACATTCGATCCCGATAGTCTGGAAGCCATAAGGCAGCGCTATCGCTATTACCGTAAGGATGTGCGTCTTCGTCACGCTCATCAGCAGCATCCCTGGGTGATTATCTGGGATAATCATGATATCGAGAATCAAGCTGGGAAAGAGGCCAGCATTCAGGCTTTCCATGAATGGACACCGATTCGTTCCCCGGATGCCCAGAATCGAAATATCATATTCCGAAAGCTATCCTTTGGTCCGATGATGGATCTTATTCTCCTCGATACGCGGCACATTGGTCGGAATTCGGTGAGTCAGACAACGGGTGAGAAATCCATTTTGGGAGATGAGCAGTTCAATTGGTTGAAAGATCAATTGAAAGCTTCCAAGCAAGCTCAATGGCGGGTCATTGGCAATCAAGTGCTGATGGCAACGTGCAAGATATTTGGTAGGCCTATATCCGAAAAAAATTGGGACGGATATGCGGCCGATAGAGACCGTTTGCTGCGCTTTCTCCTGGCAGAAGGGATTAATAATAATCTTGTTGTGACGGGGGATGCCCATCTTTCCTTTGCTGCCGATTTAAAGATCGATGGGAAATCGGTTGGAGTAGAGTTTCTTCCTTCCAGCGTAACCCGAGGAAATTTGGATGAGCAGGTGGGAGGAATTTTTGAAAAAATCGCCAAAGGTGCTTTCGAAACTGTCTTGAAATCCTTTAATCCTCACGTGCGTTATTTTGAAAGCACTCAGCATGGATTTGGAATCCTCGACCTATCAGGGGATGGGGCCACTATGGAATTCTGGTATGTGCCCCATGATGAGCAGAGTCAGGACCAGCTTATGGCTCGCGCCGTCTATACCCAAAGCGCTTCGCAAAAAATTACCGGGGACAATGTCTCTGCTACGCCGGATAGAAAATTGGCAGCACCAGCCCCGCAGGAGCCAAAACTTTATACCAGTCCAGGTGAAATCGGTGGAACCGGTGGCGAATACTTTGATGACACAGAACGCTTGGATTTGAAATCCCGCCTATCGGGGGTTAGCATTCGCTGTGGCGACCGAATTGATAGTATCAAAGCCTCGTATACCGATGGAGTCTTCTATAAGCATGGGGGCGCCGGAGGGCGTGATGTCGAGTTGAGACTCAATGACGATGAATATCTGCGAAGACTGGTCATTGGTATTGGCAAGCACAAAGGTCGGATCTCGGTTCACTCTCTTCGATTGATAACGAGCAGCGGCCGGGTGTTGGAAGGCGGTACAGCCATGAAGGATACTATCGAATTCTCTTCGCCCAACGGTTGGCATATCGTGGGTTTCAGGGGGAGAAGTGGCAGCGAACTGGATAAGCTCGGGCCAATCTTTGCCCCTGATTTTGATGAATAGGCCGCATCCTTGCCAAAGTTCCCATGTTCTGCATGTATCCGCATGCAAGAACCTATTTAGCTTCTGCTGAGCCAGATTTTGGATCTGAAAAAATGGTCGCAGCTCTTCGTCAGTCGAAAGGCTTTCCAGGAGGAAAGCGTGAGTAAACAGAAGAAGAAGAAACCTACACCAAGACCTTTACCGCCAGCAGACTACTTCGGCTTCTGGGGCAATGTTTTTGTAGTCCCCAACGGCTGAAAACGATATCTCAATCAAGTGTCAAAACGACACTTCCATTACTCATCGGTATGAGGTACAAGGGCCGCTAATGCACAGCCAGCAAGGCTTTGCGGCTAAAATGGAGGTGCTAAGTGGATAGATTAAGACTCGGATTTGTTTATGTTGTTCTACTGCTCGCAACATGGGTTGCTAGCCCTGTTTACTCCAATCCTGCCAGACCCGATACTGCTGGAAAACTTGGGTCTGCAAAGCTTTGGGGTGGTGTTAGCCCCCAAATCCCAAGTAACCCGAGGGTTCCTCCTGGCAGTATTATTCCTGGCATCAATCTAGACTGGGATGTTCTTTGTCTTAAGTTAGGTGTCCCTTGCGAAGCCTCTCCCTCTTCCTCTCCTGTAATCCCTACAGCACAACCTAGCACAGGGTTGAGTTATGCTGTCGTCGGCCCTGGTTTGATTGACGTCACAATTGATACAGCGCAAATACCAGCAGGCATCATGGCTTCCGCAGAAGTAGCCGCATTAAGGTTTGTGACCGAGCTTCAAAATAACCAGAAGAATTATGAACTAACAAAAGCATCCTCTTCCTATAGCGAAAGTTATTATCTCGCTGACGATTATTTACTCCAGGATGATTTGGAAGCTGAGCTGCGGTGGTGGGGATACCTGGACTACACTATGAAAACAGCGGGTGTCATAGGTCTTGCAGCGGGCGCTACCGCGTTGACTAACCAACTTCAGCAGCTTAACGCATTACCTCCTGCGCGAGTTGTTCTGGTGATTACCTTGATGTCAGCCTTCGTAGCTGAGTCAGCAATACGAGCTGTCGAAGACAAGCAGACTGAAACAAGATTAAGAATTACTGAACTCAAAAAGGAAATCGACCAAGAAAGTTGGCGTCTTTTTTGGGAACTTGAAGGAGGAGTTCCTGCTACTAAGAGACCGTGGTTGGATTTTTCACCCTGCATCTATGAAAACTTTTGTAATTATTCGCAGGTATGTGTCACCAATGGTGCAACTGGTGCAAAGGACTGCGGTGAAAGAACTATAGCTTGTGAGGAGCGACTCGTATCATGTCCCAATTAATTAAAAATGAAGAGAAAAAACCGTTTCGATTCTCTGGTGACATGTTCGATATTCTAGTTATGACAGTATTTGGTTCTGTTTATATGTTTCTTTTTAGTAAGGGCTCGACTTATCCGATTACTACCGTAGTGGCGGCTTTCGTTGGCTCCTACATTGGCCATACTGCAGTAACAATGATATTCAAGAAATACCGTAAGAAGTAACTAAGGGCCCGTCCTTGGGCTGGTAAGTTAGATAAGGTCTTTCAAGAGGAGCTTCATCAGCTCCTTTTTCTATTCTACTTTTGGCTACTCGCTGAGCAAGCCCGGTAGGGGTAGGCCACAGAGTTATCCGAGGCTTTTGTCATTCCCCCTAGCCGCAAAAGCAAGCTTCCAGCTGCCTTGCGCTTTTGTCTTCGACTACACCGAACACATTGCCTGCTTGGGAAACATCATCGATCTGTTTCTTATAGGACTGATCAAAGCGGC
>JBGSRE010000376.1:0-1992 GCA_041737755.1 Oligoflexus sp. | reverse complement strand
CTCAAGTCCGAAAAAGACACGGGTCTTTTCATTATTTTGTGGAGAGCTAGATTTTTTTGAGAAAGATTCATTCCACATTTATGCCCCTTTTCAGTCTGCAGCATGCCGATGACCCCTCCAGGATAGGCTATCGAGTAGCTGACGACAGGACTGGTGAGAGACGCTTCACCCGCCCCACTGGCTTTCAGTGAATCCAGCACGGCAGCGAGGGCTGGTGTATTGGTCAAAGCCCCCGAAAAGAGTCCAGCCGCATAGGGGCCATTGAGATCGAGGGCTTTGCACAAGGCAATGGTCAAGCCTGCAGCCAGGAGGAGGATGCCCAGAACCATGAGGTTATCGCGCAAAGCTTTTTGCCGAAACGACGCAAAAAAGCCGGGACCGCTGCTAATTCCCATCGTGTAGACGAACAATGTCAGACCAAAGATATAAACAAAATCTGGGAGTTTGAGCGCTGGGTCCATGGCGCCAAAACCCAAGCCAACGAACAGCACAGCTGCGACACCCAAACCAAACCCGGCAATCTGCAAACGCCCCACAATCTGACCAATAGCGGCGACTAAGAACAAGACAAGAATCGGATTATCACGAAGTACTTGCATAGGACTATTGTTACCTTCTTGATGCGGCCAAGAATCTTTCTTAATCAAATATAACGAGCAGCTCGAGCTTGATGACTCAATTCTTCACGGAATTTAGGATGAGCAATCCCAATCATGGCTAGGACCCGTTCCGAGACGGTCTTACCTTTGAGGCGAGCCACTCCAAATTCCGTTACCACCGTATCAATATCATTACGGCTCACCGAGACTTTCGCCCCTGGTTTCAATTCGAAAGCAATTTTGGAATAGCTCTCATGACTGGCGGTTGACTTCATGGCAATAATACCTTTGCCGCCAATGGAACGCTGCGCACCCACATGAGTGTCACTCGCTCCTCCCACACCGCTCAATTCGCGATGACCAACCGATTCGGAACAGACTTGACCTGTCAGATCAATTTCCACAGCTGAATTGATCGATACCATCTGATGATTCATGCCTATTCGATAAGAATCATTGACCACGCTGGCAGGATGAAATTCCACCAGAGGATTGCGGTCGATAAAGCGATAGAGTTCTTCTGTTCCATAGGCAAAAGCAGCGACCATTTTCCGAGGCCAGCGGGTCTTCGCCTGGCCTGTAATGACCCCTTTTCGATAGAGATCCATCATAGTATCGTTCATCATTTCGGTGTGAACTCCCAGGTTCTTCTTACTTTCCAAAGCTTTGCCAATGGCATTGGGAATCGAACCAATTCCCAACTGAATTGTGCTGCCATCGCGCACCAGATCGGCGACGTAATCGGCGATCACAAAATCGGTCGCATCACTGCTGGGACGCTGGAGAACAGGAAGTCTGGCTTCGGACTCCACGAAATAATCGATATCCGAAATCGGCACGATGGTCGAGCCATAAGTCATCGGAATATTGGGATTGACCTCAAGAACTTTAAACTTGGCCTGGCGAATGACTTCCGATTCGTAGCAATTGCTAGGTCCAAGGCTGACAAAGCCCCTTTCATCCGGCAAACTGCAAGAGCCCCAAAAGGTATCAATCGGCTCGCCGCCACTGTTAATGGCCGAAAGCCACTGCGAGAGATGATGAGGAAAATACTGAACGGTAGGACCCTGCACAGCTCGAACACTTTCCGTCAAAAACATCAGCACACATTCGATCTTTCCATTATGGCAACTCTCAGTAAAGCACTCGTAACGACGACTAGGGTTGGCACAGTAAACCCGAAGTCTTTCACTTCGACGTTCTACCACTTCATGAAGTTTGGAAAAAAGCAGCTGGGGTTCCGCAGCTGCCATACTCGTAACCATGCGTGGTCCTTGGCGGACCAGCAGATCGAGAGCATGATCGAGACTGATAAGTTTTTGTGCGAAAAGACTTTGGTTAACAGGGTTCATTGGCGTCTCCACAGGTATTAAGAGCGGCCTCACAGAGAGCA
>JBGSRE010000370.1:0-11581 GCA_041737755.1 Oligoflexus sp. | reverse complement strand
AAGCCACGGCCATCATCCTGCAAAGTTATTTGCAGATGACCATTCTGCTCCTTTATATTGAGTTCGAGCCGTCCTTGCGTCGCTTTGCCTTTCGACTTTCGCTCGAGCGGAGCCTCAATCCCATGGTCCATAGCGTTCCGAATCAAGTGGCTAAATGCATTGCGAAGGATTTCAGCGCCATCTCGCGTATAGGCGAAACTGCCGACATTGATGACTAGGGATGGCATCTCTTTACCCAAATCGCGGGCAAGCCGCTCAACCCCTCCAAAAATTTCTTTGAAAAGCTGGTCACCGCGCTGATACACATACCCAGACAGTAAAGACTCGACTTCCTTAAGCTGCAGGTGCCCCTTTTCTTGATGGATGACTGCCCTGAGTTGGCGGATCTCGCCGAGGATTTTTTCCATAATACTAATATCGATATCGATCTTTTTGTATTCGATCTTACGCCCCAGTACCTCGGTATTGATTCGCACATAATTTTCGAATGCTAGCTTAACCGACTGATGGTCTAGGTGAAGTTTGGCAGGATCACATTCCACCAGCCCTTTCTGCAGATTGGAAGCATGATCTTCCGCTAAATGCAGGACTTCTGAAAAAAAGCGAAGTCCTAAGGATCGGGCTACTCCCTTCATCGTATGCAGGTTGATAAACAAAATCTTCAGTGCCTCAGAGCTAAAGCTATTAGCTTTGGTCAAAAGCTTTTCATTTTCTTCCAGCATCCTTTGGCAGGTATTGACGAAGCGATTGAAATGCTCTCTTGGGATGGCGACGATCTCAGTGATATAGTTGGCTTCCTTCTTTCGTTCATCGACCAGTTGTTCCAACTCGCGTAACTGCGTCACATCACGGACCGTTACCAGGATCTTTTCTGTGACACCTTCCGAGTTCAAGATTGGGCTCCAGTCAAGCTCGAGGACTTTAACCTCTCCTTTATTGAAAGTCTTTCTAATCTCCCGAATGAAGCTATTCTCATTCATTTCGAAAGCAATACCCGTTTCACCCAAAGAGCTTTGAACTGAATTGCGGACCAGACTCAAGGCGTCTTCACTGAGATCCGAATCGGCAAAGAGCAGTTTCTGGTAGTCCTTGCCTTCGATGTTGACCTGTTCAAAAATGTGCTCTAAATGAGCTGAATAATCCTTATGTACGACACCAGGCGGTACTATCGTAAAAACACCTAAATGCAAGTGGCTCATGATCGATCGAATGTCACGGGTTTTCTCATCGACTTTAGACTCCAGTTCTTCATTCATTTGCAGAACGCGTTGGTTGGTTTGGGTCAGTTGTGTGTTGAGAGTTTTGATGGAAGCCTGGGTCTCATCCTGTTCAATCTTGATCTTATCTCCAAGGGCAATAGACAGTAAGACGACCTCGAGGGCGGACCCGACATAGTGGCTGTAGACGGTAAAGAGGTTGGGCTCTAGCAAACCGATGGCCCGGAGATTGGTGACAAACACGCCGACACAGAGTGCAATAAAGGCCAACACGAAGAATCGAGCGGGACGATAGCCTTTGACCTGGCAGATGATGCCCACAACGCAGATCGCCAAAGCGGCAAATATCGACCAAACTGCCCCAATTTGAATACTTACACTGTAAGAAAAGAAGGCACAGACGGCACCGACCACCGCCCAAAAGGTGAAAAACTGAGCGCCGCGATTCAAATAGGGATGGCGAACCTTGAGCTGCAAGAATTCTTGGGAAAATAGGAAAAGGAATATACCGGCGATACTGATAGAAAAAGGCCCGAGAAAATTGGCGATGGTCGGTAAACTAGGCGTGAGAAATTGAAACGCCCAGCCATAAAGGGCAAAACTACTGTACATAAAGAAAAACAGATAGAGTACGTAATAGAGTTGGGAAAGCAATCTGAGTTTGAGATAAAGAAAAAGATTATAGAAGACCATAGCGATCATGATACCGGCGTATACACTGAATACGGTTTGTTCGCGGCCGCTATGGGAGATGAATTCTTCCGGACTCCAAAGCCGCAGCGGCCCTTGCAGAGAGCTTTCCGTTTGGGCCTTAAGATAAAGTGTCATGGTCTCGTTAGGAGCAAGTTCGAGGACGAAGTTGATGTTCCGGTGTTCGATGTCTCGCGTGGCAAAGGGCGTGCGATCACCTGATTTCTTGAGGACTGAGGTACCATCATCTCTCACAATCATCAAATCGACGTAATCAATCAGTGGATAGCCTAGTTCAAGAATAATATTGCGATCGCGGCTGCTGGAGTTTTTGACTTTAAAATTAAACCAATATGTAGCTTTTGAAAAACCAAAATTGAAATTTTCTTGTCCCTGTACTTCCCAATTGCTGTGCTGGCGAATACTCTCAAAATTGAGTTCGTGGGCCGGATCCTTATGCACAAGCATAGGATTCACGGAAACCTGTTCAGCATCATGCTTGAAAATAATCACTGGGACTTCTGGCTCGGCAGCTCTCGCATAAAAGCTCCAGATAAGTCCAATCCAAAGCAAGCAAAATTTCATCTTAAGTCCCTCTGTGATTGCCTATGCTGCAGATGCATACAGAAGCTTGCGCCGGTCGCAGGATCCTCTTAGCGGTTTCGGTTCGTTTGCCGAAAATTTGAGGCGGGGAATTTGTTTTTTAAATATATTATGAAGCTAAGTTCAATGAATATATATTCATAAGCTAAGTCTAAAGCTTTAAAATCCTAGCCACTGCAGCAAAATCTCTATATGACATCGTCATCCTGAGCAAGCCCAACACTGGTATTTTTCTGAAAATCCAATCTTCGAAAGTAGAGACATGTCGCTAACCTATCGTTACGGATGACATGATTATTGGCGTCTAGATCATATCGTTCAAGTCCTTCCTGCAGTAGAGGACTGAGATTTTCAAACACCTTTTCTTGAATGATCAAGTAGCTCGCTGGTCCTAGCTCATAGTATAGAACTTTTCGCATAGCCTCATACCGTGTAGCCAAGACAATACCATGTCCTAATAGGTCGTAATGCTTGGTACCAGACTCTGGAAAGAACGACTCGATCATGTCATGAGCGAGGCCCATGCCGCAGTAAATAGGCTCATTGTTGGAAAAGTTGTCGAGCTCCTTGCTAAATATTTCGAAGACCTGAAGAGCAAGTCTATAGGCATCGTCGAATGGATTGTCGGTAACCGAGGCGAACGGATAGCCTACGCTACAGAGAAAGCCATCGCCCATTTCTTTAATTCGAAAGGCCTTGGCTTTGAGTGGTTCTTCCGAATAGTTTTCGAGCATTTTCATATTGCATTGTCGGAACAGATTTCTTAAAAAATTCCGGGTGTCTTTTCTTTGGATTTTCGAACTGCCCACGACATCGAAGCAAAGCACACAGGCGCGAGCTTCTCCCAGCGGCATGGTTTGCTCCAGAAAAGCTCCTTGTTCAATCTGGCGAATTTGATGCGGAAAAATGAGCTTCGACAGTTCACGAAAGGCATGTTTGCGCTTTTGTTCTTCAATAATCATCTGCAGGGTGTGTTTTCTAAAAACTCCAATGGTCATATAGATGGATGCTGCCGTGCCTGCTAAGGTGCCCAAGTAAATAATAGCGACCGATTGTATAAAACCAAGAGCAAGCAGCAAATCGTGAAAAGCGGTTGCGATATAGAAGCCACTCAAAAAATTTACCAGGGGGAGAACGGATTGATTTTGGCGTCGAGCCTGAAAGAAAAATACAAAAGTGTTTAACCCCATAATCATGCTCAAAAAGAAAACGAGTTTCCGGATGATATGAAACAGCTCTATGTTAGGGGCGATGACGAGAAAAATTAAGCTGAGGCAGAGAAGAGCGGTCGAGAATATGTAGAATCTGGTGATAAGACGCGGACCCTTGTAAAAGCACAGACTAAAACAGTAGTAACCTAAAGACATCTGAATCAGGCCAGCATAGTGAAGAATTAAGAGGCTATCAGGGTTGAAATGCTTCATGAAAAGGTCATGGGGCAGAGCATAAAATGGATAGGATCCTAGGCAAATGTATCCTATGATGAGATAGGTTTTATCTCTTACGTGCGTATAGAGTAAGACAAAGAAAAATCCTGCTGCCAACATTAAAAATCCAGAAATGTAGCGCAGCTCGCCAGTTCCGAGCTGAAGAATTGCCATCATAGGGTCTGACTTTGTGTAAGGTCGCAACTGGAAAGGCATCTGATAGATTCCTATCATCAACGGCGTATCGATGCGTATCGAGAGAGTGTGTTCTGCTTGGCTAATATTAAGGACGACAGGCACAGCTTGGATGGGATGAAAGCTTTCGTGCTGATTCTTTCCTTCACGACTATAGAGGAGCTCACCGTCCAGAAATACTTTCATGCGGCTCATGTAGGCATCGACGTAAAGTGTGACCTTCTGTCCAATTAAGCTTGGATGAAAATGCAGCTTGCCACGATACCAGCCCACCCGAAAGAGCTGTCCATCGTCATAGGCTTTATTCCAAGGGCCGGGTGTTTGAATCAATACCCAGTTCGAGAGATCTATCCCCGGCAGTGCATTGCGGGGATGGTCATCCCTTGTGAAAAGCCAGTTCCCCATCAGGTTGATGGGTTCATTCAATTGCTGGACTTCGATTCGGCAAGAAAAACAGTCCTGTCGATTTTCGATATTTTCGGTGGCTCTCAGGCTAGGAATATTAATAAAGAAAAGCAGCAATAGCAGCAATAGCAGCATGATATGCTGGCTGCGGACTTTATGGGTGAAGTTCGCTCTCAACAATTCGCAACCCTCGATCGAATCCAAGACCAGCGCTTCTGAGACTTCCTAAGACTCATCGGCGTTTAGGCTTTTAAATTGACAGTGAGTTTAGGTTGATCTCACCTAGTGGCGAGGAATTCATTGTCGATGGCTATGCATAGGGGTTTGTGGTGGATCTGCATAAAAGCTATTTTCACAAAATGACTAGAATTAGCGTGCTCATCCAAATGCTTAGCGGCGGATTTTTGTTTGAAGACTCATGAACTAAGACCGAGGCCAACGGCGAAGCCTGTTCATACGAGTATACAAAATGGTGGGAGTCTTCTGCAGAAATTCTAAATCAATTGAACTCTGATCAAAACTATCAAATTTCTCAATTGGATCCAGCCTATTTCATCGTATACTTATACTCACGATCAATGGATGAAAGCGCGCGCTGGTCCTCACTCTGCCGTCTGCAAGAGCAGACGTCTGTTTCATTTAATTTCATGAGAGGTTTTGCAATGCAATTGAGAAGTGCATGGGCATTCGGTACCCTTTTGTCGGTTAGTCTCTGCGGAAGCAAGCTTTATGCGGAGGTCCCCATTGCAGGAATGGATGATCCCACTCGAATTCCTGGTCAGTATATCGTGCGATTGAAAACGGACGCGAATCTGCGATCAGCAGACAAAGAAGTGCAAAGATCCTTCGTGCGGAGTCGTGCTTTCAGCATGCTAGAGGGATCGAACGCTCGGCTTTTTAGAAGTTACGGTGGTAAACTCAATGGTTTCGCGGTCAAAGCCAGTGCTCAAAGCATTCGCATGCTCGCCAAAAATCCTGATGTTGAGTGGATCGAAGCCGATAAAACAATTTATCTTTCCAATCTTCAGTCCAATGCTACTTGGGGCCTCGACAGGATCGATGCTCGGAAAGGACTGGATAGCAGTTATTCGTGGACGGCCAGCGGCACTGGCGCTCATGCCTACATTATTGATACGGGACTTAAGTCAACTCACGTGGAATTTGCAGGTCGGGTCGGTGATGGTTTCAGTTCAGTATCAGACGGCCGAGGAACAGAAGATTGCAATGGCCATGGAACTCATGTGACTGGCACGATCGGCGGCAAGAATTACGGAGTGGCGAAGGATGTCACTGTCCACCCTGTGCGAGTCTTTGGCTGCTCGGGATCAACCACCAATTCAGCGATTCTGGCTGGAATCGATTGGGTGGTAGACAATGCAGAAAAACCGGCGGTTGTTAACATGAGTTTAGGCGGAAGCCTGTCGACGGCCTTGAACAGAGCTGTGCAAGAGATGATTGATGCTGGAATTTCGGTTGTTGTCGCTGCCGGCAATAGTAATGCCAATGCGTGCAACTCTTCACCAGCAGCTCTGCCTGCAGCGATCACCGTCGGTTCGACTACCAGCACTGACGCTCGTTCATCCTTTTCAAACTTTGGCCGCTGCCTGGATATCTTTGCTCCTGGATCGAGCATTCTGTCGGCTTGGTTCAATTCCAATACTGCGACGCAGACCATAAGTGGAACGTCCATGGCTTCACCCCACGTCGCAGGTGCCGTGGCCCTGCTCTATGAAGAAAATCCTGAAGCTAGCCCAGCAGAAATTACTAGGCTCCTTTTGAAACAAGCCACACCCAATGTGGTGACGAGTCCCGGAGCCAATTCATCAAACCTTTTACTTTATAGCCTTCCAGCTAGCAACTGAAGGAGAGAAGCCGCAGCAGACCTAGCTCTGCTGCGGTATTCCATCGCAGCGTACCAGCAGATCACCTGGGCTTCATCAAGCTTCGCCGAACATCGTCAGCCAAGCCTTGCAGCCGACCAGGATGATCCTATGACTGGTTACCATCCGCTGCGATTCCATCGCAATGTCATCCGCGAACTGGCCGAACTCTGATTTTAATCCCAATGTTCAAATATCGATCGTCGAGCTGCGATGCCATCCCAAAGCGGCGACGCCTTGCCAACACTTCGGTACCTATTCACCAGCCAATTTCCGTAAGTGAGCTCTTTTATCACCAAGACTTTTCTGGATTTTTCGTAGAGATTGGGCTCTTGTATTTTGGCCATTGGCCAGAACTTGAGAAAAATCTCACCAGAGCCTCGTTCTAGAAGGAGTCATATGCGTCGGTTTGGATTATGCATTGTCAGCCTCTTGCTTACTTTTTCTTCGACTATTCTCGCCCAATCCAGCCCAAAACTGAGTGAAGTCGAAGCCAAGCTCAGGAAGTCCTTAATCAAGGACCTTGCCTATGAAGTGCGGCTCAATCTTTCCGAAACGGAGCCTTTGTATACGGGGCTGATGACTATTTCATTTCAGTTGGTCGAGAACGCAGCCCTGCGAATCGATTTCACAGAAGGTACGGTCATGACGCTGACCGATCGGACGGGCCAGCCGATCGCCTTTACCTATGACGGCGAGGCCATTAGGCTGGCTAAAGGTACTTTGAGTCAGGGATCGCATGCACTTAATATTTCCTACAGTGCACCCTATTCCAAATCAAGAATGGGACTGTTTCGTTACAAGGATAAGCTCGACGGCAAGGTCTATGTGTTCTCAGACTTTCAGCCCTATGATGCCAACCGTCTCTATCCTTTGTTCGATCAACCTGACTTGAGGGCCCCTCTTACTTTAGAGGTTGAGGTTCCAGAATCTTGGCAGCTTGTTTCCACCACCCGCGAGTCTTCGATAAAGGCAGCGAAAAAGGGTCGACGACTTTGGACTTTTCCAGCGACCCAGCCCCTACCGCCCTATCTTTATTCGCTCCATGGCGGTCCTTTCGCTGTTTGGCAGGATCCTCTTTCTCCCTTCGCATCTCGTCTCTTTGCGCGTGCATCCCAAGCCAAAAACGTGCGATTTGCCGAGTGGTTTGACTTCACCCGTTATGCGATTGAGTATTTTGAAAAGCTGACGGACATTCCTTATCCATTTATTAAGCTCGATCAAATGCTCGTGCCTGAATTCGGTGGTGGAATGGAAAACGTCGCCTCCGTCACCTACTCGGAAGGATACATCTATCCAGGGGTGAGGACCCAGGCCGAGCGATCCTTTGTGCTGTCGATTATTCTTCATGAATTGGCTCACATGTGGTTCGGCAATCTCGTCACAACTTCTTGGTGGGACAATCTCTGGCTGAATGAAAGTTTCGCCTCCTATATGCAAATTCTGGCTCAGGCAGACCATCCAGATTTCAGGGATTCCTGGGAAGGGAACCATAGGTCGAAATTTGTCGCGATTCGTGCCGATGCCTTGCCGACGACTCATCCCATCGTGCAGGCTGTCGCTGATACCAATTCCACCAATTTCGACCGCATCACCTACAATAAGGGGGCGGCTTTTCTTCGAGTTTTTCATCAAAAAGTCGGCGATGAAAGTTTTAAGAAGGGGCTCAATCTTTACCTTAAGACCCACGCCTTTGGCAACGCAACCATTGCCGATTGGGTCAAGGCCTTTGAAAAAGCTTCAGGGCAAGACTTGAAGGGATTTGTGGATAGCTGGACGTTGACGGCGGGTACCAATGAATTGAGAGCTGAGAAAACCTGTTCCAAAGATGGCAAGCTTGAACAACTGACTCTCGTGCAGACTGCCCCTGCGACCCATCCAACCCTGAGGGAGCATACCAACCGGGTTGATCTCTATAGCATTCAAGGGGGACAAGCGAAGAAGTACGCCAGTATTAAAGCTCAAATCAATGGTGAAAGGACCAAGCTCGCGCTAGCTGATGCCGCCTGTCCTGATCTGGTGTTTCCCAATGCTGATGACAGTGATTTTTCGAATATCGTTTGGGCTGCTGAGGAGCTCGCTTTCTTGCTCAAGCATGGCGAGGGTCTTGAAGATCCGCTGCTCAAGTTGAATATGATGAGCAGTCTATTTGTGGAAGTTGAAATGGGCCGGATACCCGTTCAGGGATACACGGACTTGATCCTGCGGGTCTTGGAACGGGAAAAGAACAGTCATGTGCTCGATTTCGCATTGCGGCAGTTGATGAATCTCAAAAGGTTCTATCTTGATATCATCCCAGACCTGGGCAAACGCAAAGAGTTTGCTAGCAAAGCTGCGCAAAGCCTCAGCAAGGCCTATCAAGTACCCAATCGATCCGACAGTGATAGGATTGATGTGTTTGGCGAAATGATATCCATGCTGCTTTTGGTAGAAGACCTGAAATCTCTGGAGGCGATCTGGCAAAAGCCTGCCCAATGGCGAGTTGGATTGGAGCCTAACGATAACCGATGGTTGATTTTGCAAGCGATGAACTTACTGGGATCCAAGCAAGCCAAGGCATGGGCTGAGCAACTCAAAGCGAAAGATACCACCAATTCTGGCGATAAATCGTACCTAGCTTTCCAGGTCCAGACTTGGCCCTATCAAAAAAAGCTCGATACCGTGAAAGAGATTATGCTGGGCAAAGCGAACTATAGGCAGGCTGAAGTTAACAGTATATTTGAATCGGTGTTCAGCCCGGTCAAGCGAGATGAATGGGCCAGGTTCATTGAAAACGAATCTCTTGCTTTGGCTCAAGTGGCGTCGAAAGAAAGCTCAAAGGACCTCGCCACCGCCTTTATTCGAAATCTTACGGTCCCCCTTTGCAATGCCAAGGATAAAGCTCGCTATGAGAAACTCTTGGCCATGAACTGGACGCAGAACCTGATGGACCTTTTGCGTGATCAGCAGGTGAGCAGTCAGCGCTGCTTGGGACTCCAACTTTAAGGAGCAAACGAGCTGCCTATAGCCAACTCATGCCAAGCCTTCGAATGTTCTAGAACTTTGGAGTCAAAGCGCAGGCTCTTGCCTGCGCGGCTTTGGGCTTGGCCCATGAAGAGGAAGCGGAAGGCAGCACAACACTCACTTCATAGGCTTGGAATAAAGGCAAATACCTGCACTTAATCCTGTCGCTTCGTGGCTCCAAGCTTTTCCCTTAAGCTCTCGATTTGTTTCTTCCGAGTAAGAATCAAGTTTAAGAAGAGAACCTCACTTCAGGGGATGAGCTTGATCAGCTATGATAAATCTATGATCGGCATGTGGTGCATCTTGGGGTGGAGTCTGGCTTGTAGTCCTCGGCAAGAAACCCCTGCCAGCCGGGATCTCCTATCCCTTTTTCCTGATGCAACGCGAATCTTTGGCTCTTTTGCTATTGAGTTGGAAAAGAGTCGGCAAACCAATTTCTTATCCCAAGCAAAAATTTTGGTAGAGCAAGGGTCCCCTATGCGGGTGACCCTTTTGCTTAAAATGCAGCATACTAGCGAGCAGATCAGTCTGAGTTTTATGCAGCAGAACGAAGCGTTAGGCCAGGAATCCTTGGCGAAAGAGGACGGTAATGCCAAGGTGTGTGGGCTTAGCAACCCCTCTGTGCCGAGTTATGGCCTGGTTCAAAGCTCGAATTCAGTCGCAAAAGAGTCTGAGGTCCGCAGCAGCTTGCAAGAAGGCCCCAATAGCCGTATTCCCCTCCCCCTCAGTATTAAGGAAGCTCAGAGCATTGTCGTTCTTGGTCAGGATGGCCTCCCACTCAGCGAGGAGGCATGGACCATCGACGATGGGGCACTTCTGCTGGATACCAAGAGCCATCCTTCCGATCGCATTCAGATGCAATGGATTCGGCCTTCTATTCCCGAAAACCACTATCCTTTAGCGACCGAAGCAGAGCCATTGCATCTGCAGGCATCGCGGCTGGATGATCAGGATGAGGTACCATTATCTGTTTATTGGCAGCAGGGGTTCGCCCACCTTTCTCTGCAAGCGATACAAGAAGGCAATTGGCTGCGATTGAGCTATGAGTTGCCCCAAACTTTAGCGGGATCTTTGCAGCTGCCTCAAGAACCGCTCGCGGGGCAATTCAATCTGCTCGTATTGCAACCTGAATGCCAAGCCCATGATTTCCTGCTCGAGAAGAGTGTTGTCAGTTGGAATTGTCCTGCGACTCAGGGTCCACTGTTCTCCGCATCCTATGAATTTAGCCAGCAAACGGGAGGAATCGAATTTTCTGATTGGCCAGAACTTGCCCGCCTTCCCCCCACTTCTGAAATGGCCTTTGGGGAAGCTGGCGAAAATTTTCCTATTTTCATGCATGGACCGCAAAGACTTTTGCAAAAGGTTCCTCGTGAGGCTTCCCGGGTCTGTCTGCGTTTGAAATGGACGCCGCAGAAGCATGTAAGGCATTAACTCAAACTTTTCGCTTCAGTCCGTGGCCAATCCCAGTGGGCAGTTGCAAAAGCGAATTTTGCGCATGCCAAGGGCTGCTTTCAGTTACTTTCTCCTTGAAAAAGAACGGCGTGTCCAGATCAGCAAATGTGATCGCTTCGGTCCCACAAGCCATCTGCAGGGAAAGACCCATTCCGACTTCACTTTCCAGCATGCCCCCGATCATCAGCTCAAGTCCCGCTCTTTGAGCCATGGAAATAATCTTCAGGGAATCTTCGATCCCTGATTTCATGAGCTTGATATTGACTATGGGCGTGAGACCAAGCTCCAATATTTTCTGCAAGTCTTTTGGTCCTCGAATCGTTTCGTCGAGACAGAGAGGGATCGGAAGTTTTTGCGCCAACCGGGCCAGACCTACAAAATCATCTTCGGGCAGTGGTTGTTCAAAAAATAGCGGCTTGATGTTTTGCTGCTGGAGGCGTTGCACAAGTATTTCCGCATTCGATGCATTGAAGCCTTGATTGCCATCCAGAATAAAAGCTGTATGAGCAGGTACGCGGGCTTTCAGTTCATGAATCATGTCAAGGTCTTGATTCATCTGTCCGGAAACTTTAATTTTAATCAGTGAGAACTCGTAACTTTGGAAAATTTCCCAAAAACCAGCGATGAATTGGGGCTGCATAATGGGCAGAGTGATATCAGTCGACAAAGAATTTTGCTGGCCTGAACCCCACAAATCAGCAAGAGAGCG